>NZ_DBPRYF010000013.1:0-9519 GCF_059755235.1 Sulfurisphaera sp. | reverse complement strand
TTTTCAAATGATATTGAGAAAGTTTATGAGGGACCTTCTGGTAATCCAGTGACTCTTCAGAACGTAAAAAGAGGTTATACTACAAATCTACATAAAGCATTAAGTAAGATCCTTCAGCAACTAGCTTATAGTCAACTCCCTGTAAGACTCATTATACTCTCTGATGGTAAACCTACGGATAAGAGAAACGTTAAGGATTATGAAAAACTTCAAGTTCCTCCAAATGTTCAGATAATTTCAATCGGAATCGGAAGAGATTATAATGAGCTTATTTTAAAGAGAATATCAGATAAAGGTTCTGGTGTATATTATCATATAGAAGATCCTACACAATTACCTTCAGTATTTGTACAACAGAAAGTAAGTGACATTGCAGCTTATAATTTTGTTTTGAATTTACCACAAGGGTTTGAGTCAATTAATTACGAAGTCCCTGTTAACATTCCAGTTGTGGACAGAACCATTTCCATATACGCAATAGGAACGATTCCTCCAGGTAGTCAACCAGTTCAATTGGTCTTCTCTGGTAGTTATTTTGACCCGGTGAGAAAAATGAACGTTCCTATTCAAGAACAAGTTATTCTTCAAAGAGGTAATGAAACGCAAGTGATTCAAGGGATAAATCAAGGAATAATAGCAGAGGTTAGGTATTTTGCTTTACTAAAGCAATACAGCAATGCAATCGCAAGCGGCAGTAAAGAAGCAACCGAAATAGCACAAGAGCTAATAGCGGCTGCTGAACAAACTAGAAGAGAGGACTTAATTGAGGAAACGAGGAAACTTACTGGCGACTCAAAGTCAGATCTGTCAGAAATTACAAGGACAATGAGGAAAGGTTAAGTATGAGAAAAGGTTTAAAAGTCACGGCTCTTGATTTTTTGGTATGGTCAGACTAACGTTCTTTCATGATGTTATCTGTCCTTTCTGTTTCGTTACTTCAAAAAGGTTAAGGAATGTTATAAAGGAGTTCAAAGGAGAAGTGGTAGTAAAACATAAGGCGTTCTCAATTATATCGTCCTTGGAAGATCTGAAAGAAATAGCTCCGACAGTTGAGGATGCAAGAAAAGTGTTTCTAAATGAATTTCAAATAATAAAGAAATATATTCCAGACTATGAACCGGAAAAAGTTATAGGTAAAGGGAAAATTGGTTATGTCTGGTCTCTACCACCACTTATGGGATGTAAGGCAGCGGAATTCCAGAGAGGTGATGAGGGACATTGGGAGTTCTTTGATAGAGCACAAGAGAAGTTCTTCCTTGAAGGAGAGGACATTACACAAGACGACGTTCTAATACAGATTGCCAAAGAAATTGGACTTGACGTTGAGCAGTTCAAGAAAGATTTTAAGTCAAAGAAGGCAAAGCTTGCGGTAATTGAAGATGAAGAGGAAGCTAAAGCAATGGGAATTAGGGGAGTTCCAGCTATTTTAATTAATGATACGTGGCTTATAAGAGGTGTTCAATCGGAAGACTTCTTAAAACAAGCAATTGAAGATGTGCTAGAGCACGGTGAACCAAAAACTGTTAAACTAAAAGCTTTTTGGGAAAGAGAATGATATTATACATATGAAGACTGTAAAAAACTACATGGCAACTCCAGTATTTCAAGTAGAAGCAAATACATCCATTCAAGAAGTATGTAAGTTAATGGTAGAAAGAGGAGTAGGATCAGTTATTGTAAGTGAAGGTGGAGAACCAAAAGGAATATTTACAGATAGAGATGCAGTAAGAGCCTTTTCAATGGGTTTGAGTCCAAATGATGAAGTCAGATTAGCATCTACAATGGGGAATCTAATAACAGTTGATGAAGATACTGATGTATTTGTTGCTATAGATTTGATGACAAAGAAAAAGATAAGACATCTTCCAGTAAAGAACAAAGAAGGATATATAGTTGGTATGTTCTCCATAACAGACATATCAAAGGCTTTACACGATATATCTACATAAAAATATTATATATATAAATATATATGTAAGGCACTATTTTTATTATTTGTGGACTACTTAGAGTTATTACCTCTTGAGGCTAACTCATTAAAACAAAGCCTTAGAGCAATATATCATCAAGATGGAAAAAAAGAGGAAATTGATCTTTCCTACGGCAAGGTCTCTCAAATAATACAAAATAGACATGATATCATATTTTCTCATGAGCTCTTAGACGGAGAAGCATTAATACTTAAAAACATCTCTGATTTTCTAGTTGTTAAAGACTCTTTTTATACTCTCTTGCCTAGGAAAAAAGTTGACTTAAAAGTTAAAGGAAGAAGTCTTCAAATTGGTTCACCATTAGTTTCTACTACAGTAACAGTTAGTAATCCACAAGCCTCCTTCTATCTTGACGAAATTGTCGATTCAGTTTATCCATTACCTTTTAGAGATTCTTCTTTTGATAGCGTGGTTATATCAGAAGTTCTTGATTATGATACTATAAAAGAAGCGTCAAGAGTTGTTAAGAAGAGTGGTAAGGCTTACCTGGTTTTCAATGCATTCAAGGGGATAAAACCAGCAGAGGCAATAAGGGCTTTTTCAATTAGGTTTATACCATTATTTGCTAAAGAACTGAACGGTTTTTGGATAATTGAAGGTACAAAAAAAGATTAAAACACAACGAACTATAACTATCTGTGAGCAAACTAGTAAGCCTAGAAGAAAGCTTAAGCTTGATAAAAGAGAACGATACTATAACAATCAGTGGAATGTCTTTTCATAGAAATCCTATGAAATTTATTTATGCATTGGTGAACTCTGGGATCAGAAATCTTGGATTTGTTGATAGAGAACCAGGTTTTGGTCTTGAGATCCTACTTAAACATGGAGTTGTTAAAAAAGTAAGAGCGCCAATGGTAACCCTAGAGTGGTTTGGGATCCCGCCAAACTTTAGGAGAAAAGTTGAACAACGAGAAGTTGAATACCTAGAGGATACTTGTGGCGCTTTTATAGCTGGAATAAGGGCTGGTGCCTTTGGAGTTCCTTTTATGCCTGTGAAAGGTATTCTAGGCTCAGATTTAGTGAATCTTCATGAGAAGCAGGGTACATGGAAAGTAGTTAAAGATCCATTTTCTGGAGAAGAGATCCTTCTTGTGAAAGCTATAACTCCAGATGTAGCAATTATACATGTACATAAAGCTGATGAAGAGGGTAATGCAGAAATACAAGGTCCTTTATATGAGGATGAATATAAGGCAAAGGCTTCTAAGAAAGTGATCATAACAGCAGAAAAGATAGTCCCTAGCTCATATTTCATCGGGAAAAGACCTACTATAAATGGGATCTATGTAACTGCAGTTGTTCATTTGCCTAAAGGAGCAGAACCAACAAGCATGTTTGGTCTTTATGACATAGATTGGGAAAAGATAATAGAAGAACTACAACCTTTATGATTCCAGTGCCGACCTTATGTTGTAAGGGTCTAACTTATTTATAAAAGCTATGTCGTTTTCATTTACAGTGACTATCTCTGGTTTTTCACAATATACGTCAAAACCCGTGTTCATTTTAATCTCTTTACAGTTACTCCAAGGGTAAATGTAGTCTACACTCCATTTCTTCTCGCCTCTGACATACCTCATAACACCAAGGTTAGTAATTACATACACGTCGTTTGTAGAGTTTTTTGCAGTTCCAGTTACAAAGTCAACTCTCTTTACTAATGATTTTGTAGAGTGCTTCAAGTTCCACAAAACTACTTTCTTAGCTAAAGGCATTAAATAGGCAGTAGCAGCTCCTCCAGTTAGCCTAACTTTTGGTCTTTCATAATTACCTATGACAGACAAATTTACGTTTGTCTCTTCATCAATCTGTACCGGACCTAAGAACATTACGTCTAGTAAACCTTTCTGAAATAAATCGAATGAATCAGCAGTTATCATAACTGGTGAAGATTCAGAGTAGAAAGGATCGCCAGTAGAAGGCGTTATCATTACACTTGAAGGGTTATCAGCTTCTGCTACTCCTATAATTCTAATCTTCTTTTTATATACATCTCTAGCTAGAAAAGCTCCTAGCACTGCGGGTATGGAATTTAAACCTATGTAAACTTTTTCTCCGTCATTAAGAGTTAGTGAAATTGCCTTAGCTACATGCTCTACTATCATATATGAGTAACTAGTTGTTTTCATAATTATATTTAATCTTCTTAGGAGTTCACACTAAGAGTCTGTGTATTGGACAAATAGATGGAGAATGGAATTTCTACACTCGCATTAACTAAAATTGTCAGATTATTAACCCTTGGCGGAATGGAATCACCATAAGGTTTTCTGTTGAAAATGACATAGATGTCATTGAAAGGTATTGTGGTATTAGAGTCTTTAATGTAGCAAATTGCTACTGCTTCTTTGCCAGTATTATTAACGACTAAAATAATAACATTGCTTACGTTTAGGTTTAGTGGGTTTATTTTCTGTGCAGGTTTCTCTATTTTTGCATATATTAGAGTTACTTTACCAGAACCTTGGGAATGAAAGAAGAAGAGTTGTAAAAGACCTATAATTAATATAAAAATGGGAATTATAAAATATATTTTCCTCATAAAACAAAGTTTGTTTTTTAGGATATAACTTTATTTCAGTATCAAGAGAATAGAATTTTTTCATATTAATGTGATGTTTTATGTCAAGGTAGCGGTTTGGTTTATCCAACAAGAGTCGTTATGCCGATTTGGTAATATGCTAAGCACACTAAAAAATGAGTGGCTATATAAGTAGAATTAAAACTCACGAACAACCTTAATTGTCGTCGTATTTAGCTCTAAAAGCTTTTATTTCACTGGAAAAACCTTATTAATATGAAAATCTACAAATACGGTGACTATTATTTTTCTGGAGTTAGTCATGTAGTTCCAAGTTATTTCCAAGACGTCGTATTTATTTATAAGAATGGGGGTTCTTGGACTTCAATAAGTGCAGAGAGACTGAAAAGTAATGACTCAAATATAAATATTATAAAAGACAAGATCAAGTACGCTACTCATGAAGACGATCTAACAAAAGCTGTTTCAGAATTAAGAAAACAAGGAATTAATATAGAAGAAGTAAATAAACCACCATTTCCTCTCAAACTTTTAGAAGGAAAGAAAAAGATTCAAGCGGAATTTGATTAGATTTTGACATTTTCTTTATAAAATCAGTCCCTAGTTCGTCATCAATTTCTCAGTCCCGCAGAGTTTCCTCATCGTTTAAATATCACCAAGTTTATTTTTAAATTCATGTACAGTCTGTATAAACAAGGTACGCAAAAAGAAAGCGGAGAAGATGTAATCAGATCTAACATAATGGCAGTAAGAACATTGGCAGAAATGCTGAAGTCCAGCCTTGGACCAAAAGGATTAGATAAAATGCTGGTCAGTAGCACAAATGATATAACAGTCACGAACGACGGTGTTACAATAGTAAAAGAAATGGATGTCCAACATCCAGCCGCAAAGTTAGTCGTTGAAGCAGCAAAGGCACAAGACACACAGGTAGGCGATGGAACAACTTCAGCAGTTGTATTAACTGGGTTCTTACTTGAACAAGCTGAGAAACTTTTAGATCAAAAGGTTCATCCTACGACAATTATTGACGGATTTAAGAGGGCATCAGACATAATACTTGCAAATGATAAAGAAGTAGCAATTAAAATCAGCACATCTGATAGGGAATATCTTAAAAAAGTGACTTTTACCTCTCTTTCGAGTAAATTCTTCTCTGGTGAATCAACGTTAGATAAAATAATTGATATCTCAATTGATGCAGTATTGCAAGTAGCCAAGAAACAAGACTCAAAATATATCATTGATCTTTCAGATATTAAAATAGTGAAGAAAAGAGGAGAAAGCATAGATGAAACGCAATTAGTTAAGGGATTTGTATTAGATAAAGAAGTAGCTCATGAAAACATGCCGAGAAGAGTTCAAAAAGCTAAAATAGCTATAATAGACTTTGCGTTAGACGTAGAGAAGCCTGAAATTTCCGCAAAAATGAGTATTTCATCTCCGGATCAAATAAAAGAAGCGTTAGAGGAGCAAACAAGATATGTAAAGTCATTAGTTGATGCCCTAGTAAATGCCGGAGCTAATGTTATAGTTTCTCAGAAAGGAATGGACGACATAGCAACTTACTTTATGGCAAAGAAAGGTGTAATGGGAATTAAGAACGTAAGCAGAAGTGATTTAGAGAAATTAGCCAAATCAGTCGGAGCTAAAATAATAACTACAATAAAAGATATTTCACCAGAAGATTTAGGCTATGCAGAAGTTGTTGAAGAGAGAAAAATTGGTAACTCTAAAGCTGTGTTCTTTGAAGGCGCAAAACAAGGAGACGCAGTAACAATTTTGGTAAGAGGTTCAAGTGACATAGTCATGGATGAATTAGAGAGGAGCTTACAAGATTCATTAAATACTGTTAAAAACGTCCTTGAGTACCCATATGTAGTTGCAGGAGGAGGAGCATTTGAGATGGAGATGGCGTTTAAACTTAGAGAAGAGGCTAGAAAAATAGGTGGAAAAGAGCAATTAGCAGTTGAGGCTTATGCAGATGCATTGGAAGAATTTGCAATAACATTAGCTGAAACAGCGGGATTAGATAGTGTAGATACATTAGTACAATTAAGAAACCTACACAATAAGGGGTTAAAGAATGCAGGAATAAACGTAATAGAAGGAAAGATTGAGGAAGATATGGCTAAGATAGGCGTGTTGGATCCACTAATCGTTAAGGAACAAGTAATAAAGAGTACAACTGAAGCAGCGACTGCAATACTAAAGATTGATGACTTTATTGCGGCAGCCCCAGCAAAAGCTCCACCACAAGGTGCAGGACAAAGAGGAATGGAAGGAATGGGCGGCGGAATGATGCCCGGTATGATGGGATAAAAGCTATAAAATTTTCCTTTTTAATTCATTATGAAAATGTCCTTCTGTTTCTCATGAAAGGTTGTTATGTATTTTCATATTATTTTTATTTTAATCATTTTGCACTCTTACAGCTAATTTAACTAAACAGTAATGCACTTACATATGTTGATTAAATTGAAAATGCGCTAACTCTATGTCTAGCTTAACAAAGAGGTAGTTAAGAGAAGATCTAGATCGGGAAATGTCGTCAATAATTAAGGAGATTTAGCTCCTTTGAAGATTTCATGGAAGTTTGGATTTCTAAATGTACAAAGAGTCAAGAAGACCATAGAGGTGCTCAGTCTTCGAAGATCAAATATCTAGACCCAAGTATTTGGTGAGTTATTAGAGATGTACTTAGTTACTGGAATGAAAAGACTTTATTAAAGTCAATTGTTGATAATATAAAAGTAAACAAACTAAAGAAAATAGCTGAGATATTTGTTGTTATTCAATAATTTATGTAAGAGTTAGGCTTATTTAAAAGATTGCATAGATTGAAATAATGAGCCAAGAGATTACGTTAAGAGTTAGTGAAGTAAGGTACAGAGATGTTGGTAAGAAGATTGCAAGATTATCTGATTATACCATGAAAAAACTTGGTATAGAGACAGAGAGTTATATTGAAATAACAGGACCTAAAGGTTCTGTACCAGTACAAGTAAAGTCTATAGAACATAATTCTGATGACGAGATAGGAATCGATAATAATATTAGAAAATTTATTGGGGCTGATATTGGTGATAAGGTAAAAGTTAGGAAAGCCAATGTTAGACCTGCAGCAAAAGTCGTATTGGCACCAGTAGAGCAATCAGTATTCTACATTTCCTCCTTCCCTGAGTATGTAAAATATGAGTTGCTAATGAATAAACCGTTAACGAAAGGGGAAACTATACCGATACCAACTATCGGTGGTTCATTAGACTTAGTTGTAGTTGAAACACAGCCCTCTGGTTACGTTTATGTAACAGATTCAACAAACATTGAAATAAGAGAAGAACCAGCAAAAGAAATCGAATTAGGAGAATCTCCAAGAATTAACTGGGAAGATATGAGAGACATTAAGTCCTTAAACGTTAATGTATCATCTCCCCCCATTATAAAAGATCCATCGTCACCTCAAACTCCTACAGTAATCTCATCTACATCCCCTTCAGCCCCTTTATCTGCTCATATAAATTCAGTTCCCTTATCTGATAAGGATATTCTTATGAACATTAGAAGTTTTCAGTCTCGAGCTAGAGACGTTCTTGAGGCAGTTGCAGCAGCAGTACTTCAAGATTTAGGGTTTGAGACAAAGGTTGATGAATATATTGATACTAATTATGGAGGTAAAAAAGAAGTTGATGTATGGGCACAGAAAAATGTTTTGAATATTAAATTCAAAGTGTATGTATCATGCAAAAACTATGATGGAAATGTCGACTCGTCCATAGTCGAACAAGAGATTGGTAGAGTAGATCAGTTGGTGGAAGCTCCAAGTATAAAGTTCATAGTTGCTTCACAATTTAGTGAACAAGCCCGTAAAGCTACTATATCAAATGAGTTTATACCAATTCAAATTGGATTTAAGGTTAATAAAGATAATATAAATGAAATATTAGAAGCATATAAGAGAATATATAGGATTATGTATGCAATATTCTCCTCAATGAGTCCCAAAAGACTTTAACAATAAGCAGAAACAATAATAAAAGTAGTTGAAAAGTTAAGGAAAGTAAGCGACGACTTAAATAAGTTAAAAGACACTTTCTAACTCAATATCTAAGCCACTACAATAAAGGCAGAGAAATTAGCATAGTAAAGAAAAGGAAATGAAGAAGAAGTACTACACTAAGATTGTCTTACTATCAATTTAGATTTCTACTTCTTATTCAAGCGAAAGTCATAAATTAGGATTTCTTTTCCACTCTCTGTGAGAATACCCTTGTCCTTTAAACCTCTCTTCTTCCCATACATTTCCTCTTTCATTATATCCTCTCTCTTCCCAATAACCGTCTACGTACTCTTTTACAAACTCTATTTCGGTTAGCCATTTTGCACTTTTCCAACCATATAAGTGAGGCATAAAAGGTCTAGCAGGAAAACCGGCTTTTATATCCAAAGGCTTTCCGTTCATCTTTAATGCTATAATTGAATCCTCACTTAACGCATCTTCCACGGGGACTGTGGAAGTATATCCGTCTAGTGAGTAAAATATAACCCATTTTGCTTCATCTTTTACTTTTGCCATTTTAGCTAAAGTTGAAATCTTAACCCCTTCCCAGGCTACATCTGCTACGCTCCATCCAGTTACACAATGAAAGTCCTTTGTATACCTAGCGTCTATCATGTCGAGTAACTTCTCATAAGTAAACTCTAACTGGTTTTCAACAAGACCGCTTACTTTTAGCTTGTATTTTTGAATATCAACATTAGGCACACCTAATGCTGCATAGTAAATAAATTTCTTAACATAATGTTGATTAGGAGGAGACTCTTTTTGCATATGTCTTCTTATCATTAACAGTATTTAAAAAAGCATTAGAAAAATTAGAACGAAGCCACTGCCCTATACTTAGCCATCGTATAAGCTTTGTTGTAACAGCTTAACAAATATTTTGCAGTGGAACTCCATCTAAAGTTTTCTTCTACTCTCTT
>NZ_DBPRYF010000012.1:0-14958 GCF_059755235.1 Sulfurisphaera sp. | reverse complement strand
GACAGACTGACAAGATTTGGTTTTAAAATTCTCCAGCAGTTCTTCCAGAGCTACGAGACTGAAATTATTGTGATAAATCAAGAGGAGAAGGAGCCAAGAGAGGAGTTAGTTGAGGACTTAATAACGATTATCTCCCACTTTGTTAGTAAGCTCTATGGTATTAGGAGTCGTAAGTACAAGGAGGTGGTTGAAAATGCAAAAAGACTCCTACAAGATTCTTAGCTACAAGGTTAAGCATAACTACAATATTGTTGATTTCTTGCTCAGCTACCGCTCTCTACTGCAGAGAGCAATAGACATAATCTGGGGGAATATCACGTGGATCGAGAAGTGGGAGGAGAGATGCTATGAGGTTGAAAGCGGAAGGAAGAGAAAGAAGAAATGTTATAAAATTAAACGGCTCGTTCCACTGCTTCCAAAGACTAGGGAGTTCAAAAACTCGCTTAGAAAAGAACTGTTAAAGGGTTGGTCTTATGCTTCCCACTACGTTGATTCTGCGATAAAAGTTGCCTATTCTATTTTGAAGTCTTGGAAGAGGAACTATCTTAAGAGAGAGAGAAGGAGAGCAAAACCTACTGTCAAGGAGCTTTTTGCTAGAGTCAAGGAGACGCTCTATACCTACAAGAATGGAAAAATTAGAGTCACCATAGTACCTAGGAAACTATATCTAGAGTTTGACTTAGCAAAAGCCTGGTTTAAAAGCAAGGTTCAAGGGCTAGATCTAGGAGAATTAATACTGACGAGAAATGAGTTGCTAATCACCTTCAGGGGGGCAAAAGAGGAGAAAAACAATGCTGAATCCATGGGCTGGGACTCAAACTTGTTCAGCCTTGATGGCTTTTCACCGAAATACGGATGGATAAAAATTGACTTGAGTGAATTATACCATATCCACAGAGTCCACGAAATAAAGAGGAAGAGAGCACAGAGTGTAGCTAGTACGAAGAACTCAGTAAAGGAGAAAGTAGCCAGGCACGGTGAGAGGGAGAGGAATAGAGCTAAGGACTTTGTGCACAAGCTCACTACCGTGTTGACTAGGTTGTTCCCAAATGCAGTTCACGGCTTTGAGGATTTAAACAAAGAGGGGATGTTTAACGAATCTAGGGAACACAACAGAGATATTGCTAAACAGAACTGGAGACAGATATTCAGCTACATGAAATACAAGACGGAAACGAAATTAGTTGATCCTAGGTACACCTCATCCACCTGTCCCAGATGCGGGGGTTGGATGATAAAGCTCCAAGAGGGGCAGGTGGTTAAATGTTCTAGGTGCGGACTACAACTAGACAGACAGCTGTGCGGAGCAATAAATATTTATCTCAAAATGTGTGGCTTTCCCCAGAGCCCAAGCACCTTCTTCCGTGCGGTGATCAAAAAGATGATCCCTCGGTGGAAGACACAGATGAGGGCTTTGGGTGGGGTTGCCACGAAAGGGGGTAAGGGCGATGATAGGCCACCGATGAACTCGAGAAGGTGGCTGAGCTTGATGAACTCCAAGGCTTACGTAGGTTTATGAACACCTATGTAAGCTGAACCCCATACTCCTTTATCCATTCACTTACCATTTTGCTATTAATTTCAACATGAAATTACAAACCTAACGCCTTTTTTACTTTAAAAGCTTGAAAGTACTTTTCGTTGTAAGCTAAAAGAGTAGCATTGCTAGGAAGAGTGAAAGTGTTGCCGTGCCATTGAAAGACCTTGATTTCATCACCCATAAACTTAAGGTCATTAACAGTTTTGATTGTGTAGACCCCTATTTCTTCGCCAAAGTTTCCTTTCTTTACTGTCCCTCCTAAAGAGGGTTCGGGTTGGGAGCTGATTTTTAGATATTTCTGGTAATTTCTAATTACGTACAGTAGCCTCATCGTATCCCCCTCATCCCCTCATTTTTCTTCCCCTGCTCCGTCTGGTTTCATTCTTCACTGCAGGGACTTTCAGGAGAGACCCAAGGCTCCCCCACATCCTCTTGTGAATGTTTAAGGATGCGTTTTTATCTCTGTCAGTAACAAATCCACATTTTGGACAAATACCTAGTCTGCCGTGAAACACTAATTCAGTTCCACATCTATAACACGACTTTGACGTACCTCTGGGGTCTATGAAGTGTAGCGGAACGTTATATTCTATTGCCTTAGTCACTATCGCGTTCTGAAGTGTACGGTAATCTAAGTGCAATGTCTTCCATCTATTTTGTTTGTTTATACTCCTCAACTCTTCTATTAAACCAGTTAGTTCTTCTAACTCGATTGCGTACTTCTTTTTTAACGCAAATAAAACAAGCTTTTTGGCGAACTTACTAGACCCGTCTATGACTATGTTTTTAGCTTTTCTGTAAAGCTCTCTTATCCTTTCCAGTATTCTCTTGTTGTACCTCCATCTCTTCGGATATTTTTTCTGCATCTCTTCAGCTTTAGCCCTCAGTGAGAGAGCTTTGACGAACGGTGTGTCAACCCTTCTTACTTTCTTACCGTCGTAGTAAACTAGCTTTACCAGCTTAACATCAAGCCCTATGGCACCTAATGGGGTGTAAGGTTTATATTCAATTTCAAAAACAATGCTAACGTAGAATTTTCCATTGCGATATGAGACATATACTTCTTTCCATTTGTATTTCTGAAATTTCTCTATGTACTCCTTTCTGTGTTTTAATCTGAGGGTAAACCATTTGCCTTTGCTCTTAAATATCACTCTAACTTCAGCTCTTTCTAGATCTACTCTAGCATCTTGATTATCAAACTCTGCAGTTAATCTTTTCAGTGTTGGTTTATGTTTAGCTTCATTCTTTATTGCTCCCTTCACAATTTTTCCTGCTTTGATGTACATGTTCCTTGCTACATGAGCTCTGTAACCTTTCTCTTTTGTCAATCTTTCATAAAACATAGCATGTAATTGACTCTTTCCAGGCACTTCTTTCAAGTCCCACAACTCATCTACAAGTTTCTGCATATTATAGCGGTACTCTACTAATTCCCATAGCAGTTCCTCTCTGTTTGACACTTCAACTTCCGCTCTTAATGCTAGTCTATACTTCTCACCCATCCCCTTCTTTGAGGGGATAAACGGGTTCATCGGTTGTGTGACTTCCACAATCTTTTATTAAGCATACAAACTTATAAGCTTTTGTATAAATAATAGATTATGGCAACTATATATGTATTTGAGGGAAAAATCGTAAGAGCAATGAAAAGGTACATAGTTTATCCACCAAAAGAGTATCAAGAGAAATTGGAAAAGCTTCACGGAAAGAAAGTTAAAGTTATTGTTATTGAGGAAAGTGATTAAAAATGAGTAAAAATAATGAAAACTCATTAAAAACCTGAAAAGGCTGAAAGCAATTGAGAACCTAGACAAATCCCTAAAACTGGCTTGTTTTCACTTACGGCTTTTCTTATTAGCTCCATCTCTACTTTAAGAAAAGGGTATTTGTCTGCCTCATAAACTCCCATAGGACCTCCCATAATAATTAACCCATCAAAGTCTTCATTACCAGAAAGTTGAGTAGCTAGTACTTCTTTAACGTTATATCCCTTGTCTTCTAATATCTCCTTTATTGAACCTAAACCTTCAATAGGGTAGTTTATTATGCTTAGAAACATAAAATAGATAAAAGTGTGTTGACTTTAAGCATTTTCCAATTACAAATAAAAAATGTACAAAAAGAAGGTAGTAAAACTGTATTGCTTTAAAATTCAATAGCTAAAAGTTCCTTTAGATTTAAGGGGATTTTTATTTTTCATAACTAGAGAGTAATTACTAACTTCTCTGTGTATTTTTCCATTGTTTTTAAAAAGTTTTAGCTATAATTTAACAGATTTTAATAAGTAAGTAGGATTAGCTTTAAATTATGTTTAAGTTTATATCAATTTATGCATCTTGATCTTGAGACCTTTTCAAAAGAATTCGTAAATGCATGGAATTCTCACGATGTTTTTAAGGTACTAAAGTTCTATTCTGAAGATTTAGTTTATATACATCAAGGAGAAGAGCCTAGAGTAATTAGGGGTAAAAAAAAATTTCGAACTTTATCCCAAAGGATTATGGAAATCTATTCCAGATTATGAATTTAAGTTAATAAGAATGGCATGGAACGGTAATATTGGATTTGGAGAATGGATAGCACGAGGTACATATCAAGGCTATAGATATGGTTATGGCAAACTAGATCAGCCCAAGAAAATTGAAATTCAAGGAGTCGACGTATTGGTATTAGACGATAATGGTCTTGTAAAAGAGGAAATAGCATACTATAACATGTGTGATGTTCTCAAACAGATTCAATATTAAAGAGGCTAGTAGAATGAACAATAGAGATATAATTATAACTTCATTTCTAGCTTTCATTTCTTCGTTTGAAGCAACTATGATACTAGTTGCTATCCCAGAAATTTCAGCTTATTTTAACATTACTCACTTTGAAGCGTCATTTTTAGTCACAATTTATGTAGCAATAGAAGCCCTCTTGTTTGTTCCTTTTGCTATAGTTTTCGAAAGAATTGGGTTAAAAATGGGTATGATACTGGGAGGGATCTTACTGATCATTGGTGGAATTCTTATTTTCTCTAGTTCAACATTTCTCGAAGTAGAGATTTTTAGAGTGATACAAGCTGTAGGGGCATCAATAGTTTTGCCGACATCGCTTGCATATGCCTCTAGTATTGGTGATGATGCAAGCAGAGGTCATGCAATAGGAATAAACCACACAATAGTAAGCTTGGGTTATGTAATTGGATTACCAATAGGTGGGGTAATTGCTATCTTCAACTGGAAAATCCTTTTCCTTGTTTCTTCTACATTAGCGTTAATAACCCTTATTTCTGTCCTTACGGTTAATGACATAAAAAGCGTGTCAACAATTGGAATTAAAGCCCTTGGGCCTAGTCTTATGCTATCTGGAATTGTTTTATTACCCTTAAATATTTGGCTTGGGATTGCTGTAATCTTATTTGGTTTAGTAACAAGTTTAAGAACAACTTTGCCTAGAGAGTTTGTAAAATCAAGCGTTAGTGGCTTTCTTCATTCAGTTACAAGAAATGCTTTTGCAGCTTTTCTAGTATTTTTCTACTCGCATCTTAGTTATACTTCATTACAATACGGGCTTTTGATACTCTTATATCCACTTTCATTTACTTTTGTCTCCCTTGCAGCTGGAAAAGCTTCTGACCGTTTTGGAAGAAAACTCGTTTCAATACTAGGTTTTGTCGCAATGGCACTCTTTTCCCTTTCAATATTCATTAATTCAATCCTAGCTGAGATACTACTAGGTATGGCAACGGGGATAGCGACTACATCAAACACTTCTTACACAATGAATAGCCTTGAAAAAGAAAACAGAATTGTTGGATCAGCATTGAGGACTTTACAAGGTACCATCTCCATGTCTTTAGGATTGAGTTTAGGTTCTATTATTTCAATTGTACCAGAAAACATTGTTATGATTCTAGTGACTCTAAACTTAGCATCTGCTGTGATAGCATTATTTTACGAAACAGGGAATAAAGGAAGAGTGACTTAGTCCTTGCAAACTGATTTATCTTTTAAACTACAAATTAGAACTAGATAAAGATTTAAAAAATCCAGAGTATCATATATTTTGGATGAACGCATTGGTCTTTGCTGAAAGAAGTGATGACTGCACGTCAGCGTGATCCTAATCTACCTTTATTAATTCTTTTTGCAAATAAAGCTCCAGATGCTAACAGCCCAATCAAAGATGAATACATGTAATACTCGGTTATGAAAGAGTAAATTCTGTTTACGTTATAATAGTATGCAGATATCCCTACAGCTATTAGGAAGAGGAGCAAACTCGTTGCTAAAGTCAGGGTCTTTCTCAGAAATATCAAAGCAAAAGCAACAATCTCTAAGGGAAGTAAGAAAGTTATTGCTGGCGCTGAGTAGACTTGTGCATAAGATGTGTAGGTAGGCACTTTTGCAATATAACCATAGTGAACCTTTCAATTCTATAGTAGATTAACAAGAGCTTTTAACAACAACATAATGTTTTCCTCTTTCATTTTATAAACTTTTCTCTTATGTTGCTATTGTAGAATTCCCATGCTACAGCAACAGACACGCCTATTCCTATCTATTGTTTTAAATGCCTTTAGACCTCCACTCTTTTTACAACTGAAAGCCTCGCCCTTTAGGGCTGAAGGAGGTCAGTAAATAGACAATATACATACACTAAGAGCATATAGAGCTAGATAAACTATATAAAAAACAGAGTTTGTAGGAAAACCTGACTTTTTAAACAATTTTTATAATTACAGATTTTTAACCTAGATCCATATTTTATCATTTTTAAAATTACAGATAAAATAGTTTATAACTTATTTATTCAAAATTATAATTATCAATAGCAGAAAGAAATTTAAGCAAGCAATGAAATATAAGCAAATATGGATAAAATAGAAACACCATAGGAGCTTAAAAAACCGGAATTTATATATGGTTTAAATGAGAGAACTAGAAATATTATTTTATATTGCAAAAACGAAAGAGGAATTAAACGCAGATGAATTATCAGAAAAACTAAACATTAGCAAAGCTTGCATAATGAATTATATCAAAAAATTGGAGAATAAGGGTCTTCTTTTAAGAAGAAGGGATAGTAGAACAACAAGAAAAGGAAAAACCAGCTTACGTGTACTATGTAGATAGTAAAAAGATAAAAGAAAGGATAGTAGAGGATATAGATGAATTGGTAGCTAATATAAGGAAGACTATTATAAAAACCTATGAAGAAGTCTCTGACAATATAGAATTACTATATTTTTGAGGTCAATCTTTCCTAAATTTAACTAACTTTTATAAACCATGTTGATAATCTTTTAGCGTGAAAGCACTTATAGTTTCTTTTTGGAGCAACTTAGATTTTGTGTTAGCTAAATACAAAATTTTTGATGAAAAAGGAGAAAAAACATCTGTAGAGTATGAAGCTCTAAATGAGACCTTGGCAGAAGCAGAATATTTGAAAGATACAAAAATTGATACAAAGATCTCGGTTTTCCTACCCTCTTTTCTTTCTTATGTTATTTCAGATCCTCCACCCGATTATGAGCAACTTACTCAACAAATATCAAATGAAGCTAAAAGCAAAATTCCAGCAGATTACGTTCACGTCCTTCCTTCTGAAGGAGAAATAAAAAATCACGTTCATAAAGGTGGAATAGGAAACTTTCACTTCCTTTTTTATCTTAGACTTTATGAAGATCTAGCAAAGGAACAACCTGACCTCGTAATCCTTGATTTAAGTAGAACTTATTCATACTTTCAAGCTTATGCTAGGTCTGCCACTCAACTTGCAATAGAAGATTACATGAGTACTAACGGAGGAAAAGAGGTTTTTCTAATTGAATTTGTAAACATTAACAATGAGTTAACACCAATTTTTACAAAGGACTTCAAAAAAATTAAAATCCAAGAATATTTAACTGCTAATATAAGATTGTCAAAGGAAAAGGGGTTTAGCACACAAGGAAGATCTGACTTATATGCTATAGGAAAATCACTAGAACTAGGTTTTCCACTTCTCCTTATTTATCTTCTTAGGGAAAGTGATAAATTAATAAAACCTGAAGAGTTCGAAAAGACGATATTAAGTTCAATAAAAGTGACAAAAAGTAATGAAAAGTATGAAGTTGTTGCGAGTTTTGATGCTCATGAAAATGCCCCATATTATTTCATGGGTTATCACTTTGTAAATCAGTATAAGAAAGTTGTGGGAGAAGGAGAAGTTACTATTGACTCCTTACAAAAGATCAGTGAGTTAT
Organism: Sulfurisphaera sp.; assembly: GCF_059755235.1. NCBI lineage: Archaea > Thermoproteati > Thermoproteota > Thermoprotei > Sulfolobales > Sulfolobaceae > Sulfurisphaera > Sulfurisphaera sp. Next base: position 7,180 of record NZ_DBPRYF010000012.1, on the reverse strand, counting down.
TTGATGAGCATCAAAGAAACCTTGTTGATAGAGAGATCGATCTGTTGAGAGATTTTAGTAAAATACCGAAAGAAAAAGGGGAATATCTCCTTGATTATTTAATAAAACTGGGTAACACAAGGTTAATAGACTGGATGAAAGGAGAAATACCAGAGGAAGAAAAAGAGGAGTGTGAAATAAATGAAGACGAGATGTACTCTCACGCTGGGTTAGGGAGAAAACTAACTAAGATAAAAATTAGTGAAGAGGGAATAATAGTAGAGTATGCTGAAAGTTGCGTTGATAAAATAATTAGTTGGATAAAAAATTTGGGAAAAGAGTAAGTTTAGACTATCTAATTTCTCATGTAGATAAAATATTCTATATGAAATTTTGTTTTCCTTAAAGAATCACTGACATTAAATTTTTCGATCTTTAGATCGAAACACCAGTTAAGCCCTTTTTAATTTTCTCGACAATGAATTGTGGCGTCACCATCCTTGGCAAGGATTTAATCACTTCACCAGGTAGTAATCTGCCTAAAAGTCCAATATTTGCTGTCACGGAGACTAATAGTGATAATTCTGAATATTCCTCATTTATCCTTTTTACGCGGAACTCTAAATCAAATATTAGATTAGGTGAACTAAACCTATATTTTATTCCGTCTATTTCTAACTTAGGTCCATCTAATTTACCTATAACACTTCTCTTTAAAACTACTCCAGTTTTATCCTTGCTAAATGGCAAATAAAGTATTGCCTTATCTTGAACTAGTGTGATTAGATTTGTTATTCCAAAAAGCAAATTAGGATTTTTAATAATATTGTATAATGACTCACTCTTCATTTTTACTTTTATAATATCAGCGTAATTAAACCAGTGCCAATGCTTAGTCCTCAAGTGTTTTTTAAACTCTTTCTCAGATTCATATGGTACGTCACAACATATATATGGCATATCATAACATTATTTACTAGGCTTATAATGATTTGCACTAAACTTTTGGATCCTTAAAATGAAAAATAGTGCAGAAAAGAATTGAATAATTTCTAAAATATTTAATCTAATAGGTTATTTAGTAGAGTGACCTATCGATAATTACTATGTTTTATATCTAAATTTTATGGGTGACAATTATAAAAACTTTCTAAGGTTAGTCAAAGGAGGAAAAAGCTAAATCACTTATTTTAGACTGCAATTTTCAATAATATTCTTTGCTAGCTAGACTCTATAAGCTCATATAAACGAAAGTAAAAAGAATAAGAATGTTCTACAAAGTTTAGTTCTTGAAAACTATAAGATGTAAAATTGCATAGTCCCAATTATAAAATTACTGCTTTAAATATATTTAATCGAAAGAAAACTTTAAGATAACGGCTTCTTTTAGGAAAAGGACTAAGTTTGGTTCTCTGTAGCGTTTTTATAACTAGTTCGTAGATATCTGGCTAAATAAACAGCATCTGTATCTAAATAACCAGCTAATTTAACTATACTTATATCTGGGTTTTCTCTTACTACTTCAATTATATTTTTCAACCTATGTGAGACTGTATCATCGTCAGTAGTTAAAGCCCATTCCTTAAATTTTGTCCAGAATTTTTCATATTTCACGAATTGAAATATCCACTAAAAAAGTTTTTAAGAAGTATCATGGCATAATACGAGCCCAAAGAAGAAAGACCGACATTTTTAATGTATCAAAAAAAGTTACACGATCAATTCTTCTTCAATTAACTCAATCAAGGTAAAGGGGTTTAATTTTTTACAATCTTTTCAACACTAATTCCTTATCATATGTCTCGTAAACCTTGAGGTATTCTATTACAAAGATCTTTCCACTTTATACCTTTATTTATCGTTAATAATAGACATTTTAAGTAGCATCTCTAAAGTTTATGTTTGATCATGTACATCACATATTTTTCTACTATATAAAACTTTTATGTTCTTTTCCTCTTTTATACTGTGAAAAAACAGCTTTTGGAATAAAATAATGTTGAAATTTCTCCGTTGTACGATATAAATGACCTAACAACAATACTAGCAACAAACATAATTTATGAAGGAACTAGCATTCTCTAACCAGGTTTTTTAACTCGAAAGGAAGAAAAACAATAAAGTTTTCTTTATTTATTGACATTTGTTTTACGTATTAAACGTGGTTTTATTTACCTGATATCTTTTTTATCCTAAATATAATAATTACTTAGCTGTCCTACATTGGTTTATACTTCTACTTCTATCCATCCATTATTATCTCTTATTTGATATGTTTTCAAACCTAGTTTCTCTTTTGGCGCATCTGGAGCAACATATGGTGGTTCGAGCATTTGACCAGTTCTTAAGTCAAAAAGTGCCAAATGACAATTGCATCTGACAGTTAGCTTCTCTTGGTCTAAGCTACCTAATATACATTTAGCATGAGTACATACAGCATCCATTGCATATAGTGTTCCATTCACATTTGCGATAAAAATTACTTTATCATCTACTTTAACTGAAGCACTTTTTGCCTTCTCAAGGGCTTTTGACGAAATTGTTCTTTTCCAAACCATATATGTCAAATGTATTTTTACCTTATATTCTTTATTTAGATAAGGATTTAAATTATTAGTAACAAAGGTTAAATTTGATTAAGAGTCAAGTTTTATTTTATATAAAGAAACACCTTTAAAGGAGACTTAATTGCAGACTCTTAATCAAAATTGCTATGAAAATTCCTATTTATAGTTTATGTTTAAGCTTTCCTCTGAACTATTTGCTCTTGTATAAAACTTTTAAGTTCATTTAACCCCCTTCACATTGTGGACAGATACAGTTTTTGGAATAAAGTAATATTACCAGTTTTAGAAAACTTCGTTGCACCTTATTCCGTCTTAAGGAGAATTTATATCCAAATTTTCCTTCTCTCGATAGCAGTTTTAATTAATGCAGTAGTGTTCGTTAACTACCAACATTTAGATTGGATTTCTGCAATATATGCTGGAGTTAACGTCGTAACAACTGTTGGCCTATATTCACCAGACATAAACCAAATACCCTCTGAAGAAAAATTGATTTTAACTTTCACAATAATCTTAGCAGTAGGATTATATACAAGCATATTACAAGGTATTGTTAGTACACTTGTTAGTAGGTCAACATGGAATGATGCCAAAGCAAGATGGAGAGGAAAACATATGAAAGCACATACAATTTTAATTGGAGACGGTAGTGAAATTTTAAGTGCTGTAAGGAGATTAAATAGGTTTGGCACAGACTATGTAGTTTTAACTAATTCAAAAACACTTGCAGACGCAATTGGTGGAGATAAAGTAATCTTTGGAGACCCTAAAAATGACGAAAACTTAATTACTGCTGGAGTTAAGGATGCTAAAAACGTAATAATTATCATGAAAGACGATATGGAAGCTCTGCTGATTACTTTAAAATTACAGAAGCTAAATCCACCATTGCAAGTAATTGTTGCAATTAGAGACTCTTCCCTTTCAGATTTATTCAAAACAGCTGGAGCTGACTTAGTAATTCCTAGGGAAGATATTATTGGGAGAATAGCTGCTGGGGCTGCACTCTCAACGAACGTAGCAGGATTAATTTTCCCAGAAAGAGCTGGAGAAATGATTATAGGAATATTTGACGTTAAGAAAGAAGGAAAGAAAATTGCTGAGCTACCAAATGACGTTATACCTTTAGCAATAATTAAGGACAATAAAATAAATCCTTATTTTGAAAAAGATACTGACCTTGAGCCAGGAACGCAGTTAGTTGTTATAGGAAACCCATCAACTTTTAAAAAGATAAGAGAAATGCTGGGATGACTGATTAAAAAGAAAAGGGGAACTTCTCCAGCTTGTAAGCAGAGTCCCAGAACATATACTCAAAAATCGATGCAATTCTAAAGTGTTTCTTTACTGCTTCTCTCTGTTCTTCAGTAAGCTTAAAAGAGTTTACAATGTTTAACACGTCTCTTACCCCTTTCTCATATTCTTCCCCTCCATAAGTGTTGATCCACTTCTTGTAAAGAGGGTTAGGTGATCCCTTCTTTATTAGCTCTTTCCCTACTTCCATGTAAATCCAATAACATGGGAGAACTGCCGCTACACCCTCATAAAAAGGCCTTGAATAAACAGTAGAAAGTAAATAGGAAGTATAAAGGAGATTGGTTGGAGAGGGATTGACTTTGTTCACATCGACATTCCATAAAGATATAAAATATCCGTGAAGGCTGGTTTCAACTCCTAGAGCGTGAGTAACGTGATTGATAAAAACCTGTGCCTCTTCCTTATTTTCAGCCTTAGCTGAGAGAACAGTTAAAGCTTTTGCAAACTCTCTCAGGTAAAGGAAGTCTTGCAGAATGTAATATCTGAATTTCTCTTCCTCTAATGTGCCTTCAGTAAGTCCCTTTATAAAGGGATGAGAAAGAATTGCTGAGAAAACGTCTGAAATCGAGTCCCAGAGTTCTTCAGATAGCATACAAAAAACTAGTGTCAAGACTTAAAAAGATTACGACTTAAAAAGATTTTAGTGTCCAGCTGCTGTTCCGACAACTCTGAATTTATAGTTCTTAATCCACAGTGACACTATTAACCCTAAAGTTACCATAATCATGCCGAATATAGCAATATAGTTAAATGCTGTAGCACTTGGCATGAACCCCATTACATAGACTTTGTTGCCTAACATCATAACTACAGGGTCTTGATAAGTATCCATAAAGACTGTGGCGACGACTGGTCCAACTGAGCTACCAAGACTTCTTAGTAGTGTGTTCATCCCCATACCAGTAGTCCTAGATTGATCTGGTAATGACAATGCAACCATGTTGACCAAAGGTATGATGAAAGCTACCATTCCAACAGAAGAAATAAAACCGTCTATTAAAACCTCAGCTGGTGTCGCTCTAAAAGTCAGCAATAGCAAATATGAAATATCAGCCAAGATACCACCTAATATCAAAATTGGTTTAGGCCCATATTTTGGCATAAGTCTACCTAAGATAGGGCCGAATATTATCATTCCTAGTGCTACTGGAGACATTACAAGACCAGACTGAATAATTGATAAACCTAAACCATAAGGCTTTGGTAGCTGTGAGTAGTAGACAAGAAAGATAAAGTTAGCAAACATACCCATACCAGAGATTAGACCAACTATGTTAGCAACAGCAAAGTTCCTAATCTTAAATAGCTCTAACTTCATTAAAGGTTCCTTAGCAACCCTCTCATAACCTATAAAAGCTCCGTAAAGTATTAGTCCAACAATCAGCATCCAAATGTTGTCAAGAGCTGTCCAACCCAGTGTTGGCCCTTCAGTAACGTAAACAAGAACTAATGTAGTTGCTACACCGATTAAACTTACGCCAATATAGTCAACGCTCTCCTTTAGTTTAACGCTCTTCCTTGGCAGGTACTTAAGTGAGATAAAGAAGATAATTAAGGAAAGTATTGCAGCTGTGTGAAAAGCATATGGCCATCCGAGGTCTTGGACGATGTAAGAACCTAAAAGCATACCAAGAGCAGGGCCAATACCAATTGTAGCACTTAATATTGACTGAGCAAACGCAACTTTTTCCTTTGGGTAAATATCTGTTATAATTGAAATTGCTATAGGGAACATTGAGAAACCGACACCTTGGATAGCTCTAGCGGCAATTAGAACGTAGATATTGGGAGAAAAACCTGCAAGGGCTACAGCAACTATGTAAAAGACAATGTCGACTATATAGATCTTTATTTTACCGTAAATATCAGCTAACTTGCCCATTAAAGGAGAAGTTGCTGCTGCAACCAAAAGGTAAGCAGAACTTACCCAACCAGCTAAAGTTGCTGAGACAGAAAAGTCACTCTCAATTTTAGGCAAAGCTGGGATTACCATTGTCTCGACGTAGTTTACGATTAATAACATTGCAGAAAGTATGAGCAAGGTCTTACTCTTATTGTCCATATCTCATAAACATACTTTAATGCTAATAAAGTTTTCGATATATCTATTTCACGTAAAGTTAAACGTCAAAAAACCGTTCATATCACCATAATAAGCGTTAATAATAACTGAAGAATCGTTCTGTATAGTAAAAAGACTGCTCGGTGAATAAATTTCAACGATTTCCCATTCACCTTTAGATATCCAAGTCGAGTTTGATAGCCATATAAGACCATTACCATCGTGAAGAGCGTCTATACTAAACAATCGGAATAATGGTTTAATTTTCCCATCGCCAGTATATGAGACATTTAAAATCATCTTGTATATTTTTCCGTCACTAGAATAAACGTGAATAACGTTTATGTGAACGCTTGAGTAGTACGAAGAGAAACTGTAATGGAAGATAAAAAAGAGAGATAAAATAAGGAGAGATGTAACAATTACAGGCTTTATAACCTCTTTCCTTACAGATATCTTTGACGATGGCGAATTATCTAGGAATGAAAAGAAGGACAAATACATTATGTAGTTCCACAACATCCTATACATGAAGAACATTATGAAATAGATAAACCCATAATAGTTAGAAACTTTCCTAGTATAGTACAAGTAAAGACCTAGAAGGAAAACGATGATCTGAGAAAAAAGGAAGAAATAGCGATATTCGTAAAAGAAACCAACAACCGAGAAAATATCTACTGAGAAACCGATTTGTAGTAAGTTGTCAAACATTGGAGTAATAAGATCATGGAAATATAGGCCGGGAGAAAGAAAGATAAAATATGCGTTTGTAACTAAAAATGGGAGGAAAGAAAAGAGTAGGAACTTAGACAAGCTTTGATTTTCTCTTCGTAACTGAATTAAATAGAATGGGAGAAAGAAAAGGGGGTCTTGTTTGTATGAGATGGATAAACCATAGAAAATTCCTTTTAACCTAACGTCTTTCATTAAGTAAGATAAAATAAGAAAAGTGACCCAGATAATGTCGTCAATCCCACCAGTTGCATAAAAGAGGTAATAAGCATTAAAGAAGTAAGCAGAAATGAACAAAAGAAAGGAGTTTTTATCTAATTTCCTCCATAAAATAACTGGCAAAAGAAGGTAAAAGAAAAGATTAATGTAATTAGGATTAAACTTGAATATGACTGCAGGGATAAAAAGAAGAAATGAAAGAGAAGGATAGTTAAGATTTGTTACAAATCCACCAGTTGTATAAGGTGTACCGTAAATATAAGGAGAAAGACCAAAAAATTGATAGACGTTACTAGTTAAT
>NZ_DBPRYF010000011.1:0-20450 GCF_059755235.1 Sulfurisphaera sp. | reverse complement strand
ATAGTCTTCCCATAAACGTCGTAACCTAAGAGAAAATCAGGTTGCCATGGAATATTCCATCTATTTTCTCTAATTATTCTGTCACCTTCAACAATTCTTCTAGCCACTGTAAGAATTAAACCAAAAATTAAATCTGCCGTAGTTTCGGTTAGTACTTCTGGGGTATAACCAATCTTTATCCCTTTACTTTTTGCATATTTAACATCGATGTGATCATATCCAACGCTGTATGTACTTATGATCTTTAGTTTTGTGGCAGAATCTATAATATCTTTATCAATTTTATTAGTCAAAGTACAAAGTAGACCATCTACATCACGGATATTTTCCTTTATCCAATCTTTATCTGGAGGAATTTCGCTACTCCATGAAATTATATTACCATATTGTTTTATTTTATCTAACCAATAAGGAAATAACTTAAAAGTCACAAGAATGTTAGGCCTACTCATAAATACAACAAAGCAACATAAACACATATATTTTGCTATCAATTATTTATATACGTGAGTAGTGTATACTTACCGTTAGCTGTTGATTCTAATTATCAACCTTTATCTGTATCAAAACAGTTAGCTATAGCTTTAGTAAAAGCAGCTCCTAAAAATACAAAGATAAAAAAGGCTACATTAATTGGATGGCCACTCCTTTTGGTAAAACATGAAAAAACTGGAGGTTATATAATTTTTGATGAAACTCTTAACATCGAAACAAAATTACAGTTTATAATATTACAAGACTATAAAAAGATAATTGATCAAATAGAAAATAATAAAAATGAATCAGAAGTTTTAGCTATTCTGAAGTCTTATAGATGGAAAGAGGTCAAAGGAAGAGAAGAGGAAATATTTAAAGGGATAATTCCCGATGATATAAACTCTCTATTTTCATATGGTAGTCAGCCTCTTCCACTAAAAATCTTGGATAAAAATTTAACTAGTTTCGACATAGAAAATTCTATTAATGATATCAACTCAAGAGAAAATACTATTTTAGAAAATATAAATAAAATAAATGAAATTGAAGGAAAAGTAAACACTGTCATAACGATAATAAAAGGAAAGAGGGCAGAAGAAAGAAAACAGATTGAAGACAAATATAATGCTATGATCCAGGAGAAAAGTGAGACACTTAAAAATCAATTAGCTACGTCAAAAAAGAGTTTAGAGACTGAATTAGGAAGTGAAGCAAATAAACTGTACTCGAAGATGTCAGAAATAGAAGTAATGATAGGAAAAATAGAACTAGAATATGAAGCAGATAATAGTTTTCAGAAAGACCTTGAAAATATGCTATCTGTTAAATCAAAATACCTTAATGAAATTCAAAGTAAAGTTAATGAAATAAAGAACAAGTATAAGGTAGAAATAAGAAATATAAAGAATCAATTAGAGGCTTTAAAAATACAAAAACAGAGAGAACTTGATGCGATAGATGCTAAAATTAAGGAGCTAGATAGTTTACAGAAGTATATAATTGAACAACTAGAAGAATTAAAGCAAATATGTAATAATGAACTAGAAAAACTGAGACTGTTTGTAAAGAGAGCCCCTTTTGATACGGAAAAAGTAGAATTAATAATACCGTTTTTACTCGTAGTCGATATAAACAATACTACAAGAGTTATACAGCCTCAGATATATAATAGTAAAAAACAATCATCATTCTTTGGTTTCTTTAAGAAAGATGCTTCAGAGATTTCCTCTGATATAAATGTAAATTTATCAACATTCTATAATATAATTACACAAAAATATGCTGGATTTGAGGACAACCTAAGAACGCAACAAGTATCATCAATAATAGAACAAGGGCTCAATGAATTATATGAAGATGGGTGGGGAGTAAGAAGAAATCTCGACGAATATTATGGTTAACACAATTCTTTTTAAAGTTTGATTTCACAACTTTAACTTGTGGAGAAGAATAAATCAAAGCAAAAAGGACACAAGAGATCATATTCAGAAAGTTTGTCAGCACTAAAGAAAGAACTTAGAGCATTAACCTTTGAACCTATTTATGGAGAATCATTGAAAGAAATTGCTGCCAAACTTACTACTAAAATCCAAGAGATAGTTGAGAGCTACGGATATGAAGTTGAGTTCTCTGAAAGAGCAAAGAAAGAGGTTGAAGGGGATGTATACTACTTTATCTATCCGTTAAAGATAAAAACAAAACATTCAACAAAAAAGATTTACTTAGAAGTGGAATATCTCATTTATGATGAAAATGCTTGGATGGGCATTATAACTGATATAAAGTGAATCACCTTTTATTACTTCTTCTATCCCATACCATATAAACAGCAACAGAAGCTCCTATAATAGCTAGAGCTAAGAGGAACTCCCCAATAAACAGTTCTCCAAATGTTGTTACTTGTTGATTAGAGATTACAGTGGTGAAAGTTGGCGGTGAGGTAATAGTTACTGAACTTTGTTGAGTAGTCAAGTTAGACACATTCCCTATGTTTACTATTTTTGAATTGACTAGTGTTACCTGTTTAAATTGAGATGTATAAGAATATATAGTTGAATTTACAGCTGTCAAATCATTCACTATAGAGTCAATAAAGACAGCTGTCTTATTTTCTATTACAGCCTTATCTGCATAAATATGATAAGCGTAGCTTCCGGTAAAGATTGGCACAAAATTATAAGGTAAGACTAAGAAAGATACGGTACTTGCGACAGGCTGAATTGATAAACTATTATAGTTTAATGTTGAATTGAATGGTAAAGGAATTCCATCAGCGGAGCTTCCAACTATGTAGACGTTCCACAATCCTGCTATCTGATCTGTAGTAACTCCAGAGTTATTATAACTACCTGGGGGAATGGAAAAGTTGCCTATCCAATACCCATTATCATATTGCAGATTTACAGAATAGGACAATTGTAAGTTTTCCATCTGACTGGAAAGATAGCTGGGAACGAATATTGCGCTGAAAATTCCATACTTTACTTTACTCCCATTTGGGTAGTAAATACTCGCATTCACGTTTACACTACTGTTTTCAAATACCACTGAATTCACTTTAGCAGATAGTAAAAGGGGCTTATTAGCTATGTAAATCTGGGTATATCCAACGCCAAAAGCGGTGTAAGACCCATTACTATAGTTTCCATAAGCTTTAACCATATAATAACCACTTGGTAAGGAAGAAGGTACTTTAACTTGAGCTATATAGTATGATGAGGAACCTACAGTGATTGCATTAACTTGAGTAGAATAGTAAACTTTCCCATTGTGTATGAATGATACTGTTATATTAGGCATACCTAAACTCTCTGCTATTACTTCTAAAGTTATATTCTCACCGTTATATGCTGAAGTGGGCTCTGTAAATGAGTTAGTGATTATAACTGGAACTACATACATTCCTAGGACTATTTCGTCAAGGCCTATAGTGTTATTTACTGAAAAGACATAAACTCCTCCAAACTCTGTTTTAGATAAATTAACATAACCTTCGAGCATACCGGATTTGTAAGAAACAGTAATACCTAAACTGGAAATATTAATTATAGGTAGGTTCTGAAGTTGTGATTGTGTTATTTGTGTTAAGCTACCAGTACTCTGATTCTCTTTATAAACTATTAAATTAGCAGAACTGTAAGAGGATACCAATGAACCATTAGGATAAGTTATCATAACTAAAACCGGTATACTTGTAGGTATTGGATATATTGCAACTTCTGGAAATATAAACAATGCTTGATAACCCACAGTAATGTAAGTAAAACCGTAAGCGTTACCATATTTTGAATAAATTTCGTAGACTCCAGAATGTGATAAAGAAAACTCTCCAACATAAGCAGAACCATTATAAATAAGCTGAACTTGATCAACTATGTTAGAGCCATTATAAACATAGGCGGTAATGCTATTGGGTAGTTTTGACTCCCCAGTTAAATAACCTACGATTTTGATAGTTTGACCGAGTAAAAAGGTACTATTATACGTTGCTATTGATAACGTTACACTAGGTTTCTTTAAAAGCGAAACAAAGTATCCGGCATTAATATAACCAAGCCCGGTAACTGGGTTAAGAGATGAATTAGCTATATATGGTGTGTTATAACCAAAGTCAACTGGGACTAAAGCTTTAGTTCCTTGAAGAGAATATATTAACGGATTTATAAAACCTAACTTTCCATGGACTTGGACAGCAAGAGCTATTATGCCAGCAACGATAGGAGTTGCAAGAGAAGTCCCTCCAACTAGATATGTCTCATTATAGTAATATAAAACGGGTACACCGGAGTAAGGATTACCATCAGCAACAACATCTGGAGTCACTCTAAAACCATTTAACCCTTGATATGGAGGGGCAGGGAAAATAGTGCTATAACCACCAGTAGAGCTACCTATTATACTTTCTCCGCTCCATGCGGTTTGATATGTGGAATTACCAGAAACGTAGAGTGTTGAACCACCAACCGATAAAACATATGGTATAGAGGAAGGAACAATAGTTGAACCTAATGGACTTAAATAAAAGTTATATCCATTACCGCCAGCATCCCCAGATGCAGCTAGAAAAGTTATTCCTTCAGCTTCTCCTAGCCAATACTCATAAACCATTGATTGTAAATATGACATTGGTAAAAGACCTAACAAGAAATAAATTTCTGGTATACCAAAACTTTGTGAAACTACGCTAACTTGGTCTTGTTGAACAATATATGCTATTGCTTGAGGTAAAGATAAGGAAGGATTAGCAACGTAAAGATAAATACCTGCACCGGGCGCAGCTGCATGAGCGTATTCGACATCTAAAGAAATCTCCAATGCCCATCCACTTGCTATACCATCATTTGGGTTATAAGCTCCTATAGGTATGACCTTGAAAACAGGTGGATTAGGTAGATTGTATTGGGAATCAAATGACTGTAGTTGTTGGAAAATATAGGGATCTCCTTCAAAACCTAAAATACCAATGTTGACTCCGCTACCATTTATTCCATGTTCAAGTAAGTATGAGATGTTATAGGCTAATTGTATATCTTGCGGTAAAACTGAGTTATATGCTACGGCTTGAGTTATCTTAACCAAGTTGGTAGGTTTTGAAAGGAATAAGTAAGTCAAATTAGTAGCCAATATTATACCGGGAGAATTAGATCCGACAAAATAGTATACTTTTTTACCGAGAATATTAGTAGTAATGAACTCTCCGTGAAATAATTTCTCTACTTCACCAGCTTTTGCTTGGAAAGAGATTACATTTAAGGTTACTTGAGGAGTTATACCCTTAGACTCTAAATAACTAATAGTCCTATTTATTGTTTCATTGGGTATGAAGAGAGTTTGTAGTTGCGAGGAATTAATTACAACGTGCTGTTGCACATATGTTTGTAGTAAAGCTAAATTTTTAGGAGGAATGACAATAGCTACGTTAACTAGTTGATTACTAGGAATCCGGCTTACTGTATTTACGCTACTACTGTTTGGGGTCAAATATATAGGGATAATTGGAGTTGAGAGTGCTAAAATTAAGAAAAGTAATGACCACATCATTAACAAAAACCTCTCGGTTATACTTTTATAATTTTTCCATATACACTTACCTATAATTTTTTCAAAATAATACAAAGATTAGCAAATAAAAATGTGAATCCACAAAGTAAAATATAATAATCTAGTTGAATACGTAAAACATAAATGTTATACAAAGAACCAGAAGATGGAGAAAAAATCAGGTTTGATAAGGGAAAATGGGTAACACCCAATAAGCCAGTAATACTTTATATAGAAGGAGATGGTATAGGACCAGAGATTACAAACGCTGCAATAAAAGTAATTAATAAAGCAGTAGAAAAAGCATATAAGAGTTCTAGGGAAATAAAATGGTTAGAAGTTTATGCAGGTGAAAAAGCTTATAGATTAACTGGTGATAGATTTCCTAAAGAGACTCAAGACATGTTATTAAAGTATAGAGTAGTGCTAAAGGGGCCTTTAGAAACACTAATTGGAAAAGGTTGGAAATCAGTAAATGTTGCAATAAGATTAATGCTTGACTTATACGCAAACATAAGACCAGTAAAGTATATACAAGGGTTAGAGAGTCCTTTAAAGAACCCTGAAAAAGTAGATATGATAATATTCAGGGAAAACACTGACGATTTATACAGAGGAATAGAATATCCATTTAATAGTGAAGAAGCTAAAAAGATAAGAGATTTCTTAAGAAATGAACTAAAAGTAGAAGTAGAAGATGATACTGGAATAGGAATAAAAGTTATGAGTAAATATAAAACTCAGAGAATAACTAGGTTAGCTCTCCAGTATGCACTAGAGCATAAAAGGAGAAAAGTTACTGTGATGCATAAAGGTAATGTAATGAAATACACTGAGGGAGCTTTTAGAGAGTGGGCTTATGAGGTCGCATTAAATGAATTTAGGGACTTTATTGTAACTGAAGAGGAAATAAACCAAGGTGTATCTGCTAATGGTAAGCTCATAATGAATGATAGAATCGCAGATAACATGTTCCAGCAAATTATTATTAGGCCGGATGAATATGATATAATTTTAGCACCTAATGTTAATGGTGATTATATTTCTGATGCTGCAGGAGCTTTAATCGGGAATATCGGTATGTTAGGAGGAGCGAATATAGGAGATGAAGGCGGAATGTTCGAGGCTATCCATGGTACTGCTCCAAAGTATGCAGGTAAGAACGTAGCGAATCCCACAGGCATAATAAAGTCCGGAGAACTGATGTTAAGATGGATGGGATGGAACGAAGCTGCTGACCTGATAGAAAAAGCAATAGACTTAGCCATAAAGCAGAAAAAAGTAACACAAGATATAGCAAGGTTTATGGGAGTAAACCCATTAGGCACGAAAGAGTATGCAGATGAACTAGTAAAAATAATAGATACGTTATAACTAAGTCCACAATTAACTCCCCAGTCTTTACAGTAAATTTCTTACGTTTCTTTAACCTTACGTACTCCAATAAAAAGACAGAGACCCAGGTTTGCACAAGTTACTTTTTCCTTCTTTTTCTTTTTCTCGTGACATGTAGAAAAGGAAAAACAAAAACAATATACAAACTTTTAGCGTTTACATTTCAGTAAAACAACTTATAACATTGGAAATTTGGAGTCTCTGAAAAATATTATTATATAAACTCTTATACCTAGTATTACCCGTCGAAATAATATAAACACTAAATTGTAATATTTTTTCAGTCACAATATATATAATAAAATAGGGTATCTTATTTTATGGAAACAGAGGAAATTTACTGTAAAATTGGGGAGTAAAATATACGTATTCCTTGCGTTTAAGTTGATAAGGTAACACCATAAAATAATATTGAAAACTAAAATAACGTATGAAACGAAGGAAATGATGTGTCAATAAAGGAAGCATTGAAAGGAGGGAAAGGGGAGGTAATCAAAGATCCTAGGGTTTTCATCGACCCTTTAACAGTGTTTAAAGATATTCCATTTAGGGAAGATATATTAAGAGAAGTAGCTATTGCTGTCAGATATTTTGTCAAGTCTGATGTTAGGTTTTCCACCTTGTTCTTAGGGCTTACCGGTACTGGGAAAACGTTTGTTGCTAGATACATGTTAAATGAAATTGAAGATGTCAAACAAGAAGATCAAGACTATAATAAGGTTAAGCAGGTTTATATAAATTGTAGAGAAGTGGGAGGGACTCCTCAAGCAGTATTATCGGTATTAACAGAAAAGCTAACAAAAGTTGAAGTTCCAAAACATGGAATAAATTTAGGCGAATATATCGAAAAAATAAAAGAGGAACTAGATAACAAAAAGGCTTTGGTTTACCTAGACGAAGTTGATACTTTAATTAAGAGGAGAGGAGGAGATATAGTCCTTTATCAGTTATTAAGAGCTGATGCTGATATTTCCGTCATAATGATTAGTAATGATATTAATATAAGGGATTATATGGAGCCTAGAGTGTTATCATCCTTAGGCCCTACTGTATTCTTTAAACCTTATGACGCAGAGCAGTTAAAGAGAATTTTATCAATTTACGCTGAATATGGTCTTTTTAGAGGCACTTATAATGATGACATTTTATCTTATATAGCAGCAATTTCAGCTAAAGAGCATGGTGATGCTAGAAAAGCTGTAAATTTGCTGTTTAGGGCTGCTCAACTAGCCTCAGGTGAAGGTTTCATTAGAAAGGAGCATGTGGACAGGGCAATAATTGAATATGAGCAAGAAAGGCTAATTGAGGCTATTAAAGCTCTTCCTTTCCACTATAAGTTGGCTTTAATGGCAGCTATGGATGCAGAAGATGTAGTTACAGCTCACAAGATTTATACAGACTTATGTAATCAATATAAACAAAAACCTCTTTCATATAGACGTTTCTCAGATGTTATCTCAGAGTTAGATATGTTTGGTATATTAAAGGTTAAGATAATAAATAAGGGAAGGGCTGGTGGTATAAGGAAGTATATAGAAATTACTGATAAGGATAAAATTCGTAAGGTTCTTGAGGATACGATGAATTTAGGGTCTGAAGAGCAGATGTAACACTGCCTTTATACTGTAAATGGTGATCCCAATGTTATGGGAGAAAGTCAAGGAATTAGAAGAAAGGAAAAAAGAGCTTGAAGAGAAAATTGTAAATCTAGAAAAATCGCTAAAGGAGCTTCCAAGTGGTCATTTAGAAGCTAAGCAGATTAATGGTAAAACTTACTATTATTTAAGGTATTGGGAAGATGGCAGATTAAAAAGTAAATATATAGGAAAAGATCCTAAAGACATAGAAGCAAAATTGAAAGATTCTTATGAATTAAGAAGTAAATTAAGTTTATTAAAACAAGAAAGAGAGAAAATAAATAGAATATTAATACGAATTATGAACATTTTAGACGAGAATTTATCTAGTTAACTTTTTATTCTATTAAGCTAGAATTATATTACCATGTTGGTTATAGACGCTTCAATATCTCAAGCTCTGACAAACTTGGCGACAGAAATAATAGATGCAATTCCATCGATAATACTTTTTATAATAATTGTTATAATAGGCTATATAGTAGCAAAAGTAGTAGCGGCTGTAGTTAATAGAGTTCTAAGTAGACTATTTACACAATCCCACATACAAGTTAGTGCAGGCTTAGTTGCAGGCACAATAGAGGCCTTAATAATTTTACTAACTTTAGCTATAGCGTTTTCAGTCCTCAACTTAGGATCGGCAACTGTTTATGTAGCAGAAGTTGCTAGATATTTACCATACTTAGCTGGTGCAATCTTATTGCTAACTTTAGGAGTAACACTAGTTAACGTTTTAGTAGATTACATGAATAAACAAATGGCAATAAATGATCCATTTATTGGGATTATATTGAATATTTTAAAATTTGGTCTATATGCGATTATTATAACATTAGCAGCAACATTAGCAATATTCTACTGGATACCTTTCATAAGCCCGTATCTGTTCTATGACATCATAATAGGCTCAGTGGTATTACTATTTGGTTTCTCAATAGTAGATAAAGCAATGGAGAGTATATCAAAATCTGATCCAAATGCCGGGTATATAGCAACTTATGGGAAATTCTTACTATACACATTATTTCTACTGATTGCAACAGCAATAATTATGCAGCCCTTTGCTCAAGTACTATCAATTATTCAAACATTATCATGGGGTCTAGCAATAGCATTTGCAATATTATTAATACCCTTAGTTTACGCCTTAATAAAAAGAATGGCTTCGGAATTAAAGTGAAGTTTTTTTGAGTTTCGACCCTTTTTCATAAATTAGGCTTTTATTATTTTATAAAGAATTGATAAGTATGAAAAAACTTTCTGAAGAGGAAATAAAAGAGAGGCTTAAGGAGTTAAAAAATGGTTGGGAACTAAGTGGAAATAGATTGGAAAAGACTTTTACTTTTGAAAACTTTAAAGAGGCAGTTAATTTTCTTAATAAAATTGAACCAATAGCAGATGAAATGGATCATCATCCTGATGTTTGTATTTATTATAACAAAGTTGTAATTCAGCTTACTACGCATGATGTAGGGAGTTTGAGCGATTTAGATATAGAGTTAGCTAAGAAAATTGATTCTCTAGCTAAATAACAAATCTTATTTTTTCCGTTCCACCGACTTTAATCCCTTTTCTTACTTTTAGAAAAAGTATGTCTCCTCTTACTTTTACATTTCCAGATATCTTATACCCTGTAACTTTCCCCGGTAAAACCCATAATGCCTCATAAGGATATTCGGTAACTTCTTCCTCGTAAACGTCTTCATATTCGTTAACTCCTTTCTTCAGAGACCCTTTGAATCTTATTAAAAACTCTACGAAAGGATATTTTATAGAAAGAAGCCCTAATCTTACAAAAACGACCTTTGCCCTTACTCTCACCCCATTTATTTTTATCACTTCTTGATTAAGGTAGTACTGCATATTCTCTTTTAATTTTCTTATTTCATCTTTTACTTCGTTCTTTTTCAAAGATGCATAATATCCATCCTTATCATAATAATAAAAAACTGTGACTTGATTGGTTTCTCCAAATGAATTCATATTAAAAAATCCTCTAGCATAAATAGGTTTGACTTCATTCATTTCTTTCTCCTTTTTGTTTTAGTTTCTTGTTGCAAAAATGGTAAAAGTGCCTCTGTTAATCCGTTACACTCTTTTAATTTATTTAGCAAAATATTGACGAAACAACATAAACTGCCTAATCTTTCAAAGGAATTAAACTTTATTGAGTTTTGAGGTCTTTCTGTCGATATTGTTATGAGTTTTGCTTGTCCTGCTAAAGCTTTAAGAAAAAGTCTCTCTGTTTTAGCTAGTTCTGAAGTAGTCCATTTACCTTCTGCTTCTTCTGGCAATTTCAATTCATTACTCCAAATAACTTTATCACAGTTAGGAGTAACATCTATCTCAATTCTTTTTTCCTCTAAATCTACAATTTCAGATTCGTATCCTTTTTGTTCTCCTAAAAATTGACTTACCAGTTCCTTTAGTTTCTCATTTTGATATGCACAGCAACTTAAAGACGCTAGTTCTTCAAGAGATGAGAAGTCCCTTAAGTTTATATTATTTGCTCCTCTCGCAGTAGCTATTGAAAGTAGCGTAACAGAGTTTGGTACCATTAAAACTTCAAATCTATAATAGTTACTGTCAGCAAGTCTTATGATGTAGGTCTTTCCATTTTGATTAGCTAATTTTCTGAACTCTTGGAACTTATTTGAAAGGTATTCCTTGTCACAGTTATCTAAAAGAAAATTAAATCCTCTTATATCTCTATTATCTTCTGTTGAGCATTTCATAAATTAAAGTTTGAGATAGAGTATTTAAAAATAAAACTTCTTACTTCATATCATTTAATAAAATGAGCCCGGTTTTTGTTAGTTCATAATAATATTTTTTATTCTTTTTTATATTTACTAAACCAAATCTCTGTAATAGTTCTAGATGGTATCTTATTGTAGAATAATTTA
Source organism: Sulfurisphaera sp. (assembly GCF_059755235.1). NCBI lineage: Archaea > Thermoproteati > Thermoproteota > Thermoprotei > Sulfolobales > Sulfolobaceae > Sulfurisphaera > Sulfurisphaera sp. The sequence continues at coordinate 8,995 of NZ_DBPRYF010000011.1, read as the reverse complement.
GATCTAATGTTTTAGATAGCTCATACGCATTTCTAGGGCCCAACTTTAACTCTTCCATTATTTTCTTCCTTGTATCCCATCCGGGTAACTCTAGCAGGTCTTCAAATTTTAGTATGCTCATGTGTTATATCTTAGCCTAAATATTGTTTAACTCTAAGCCTTTTCTGTTTTCAATTTCTCTCTATTTCCTAGTGTTAAAATTAGTTTTATTGCTATAAAACTGAGATTAAAAGCAAAGAGACTCGACAGGGTAAAGGTAAAAATAACGTTTATTATAACTAAAGTAAGTTCTAGTTTGTCCATAAGTTAGCTTTAGTCTCCTACCTTATTAGAGTATACTTAATTAAATGGATAGTACCTAATCCTATTGGTTATTAGTATTAACACAAGAAAAGCTAGGATGGTCATTATAGCTATGGAGTAATAATCTCCTCTTAAACCTAGTAATAGAAGTAAAATTAACGAGAATGGTATTGGTAAGAACCCTTTATTAAAACCTGATTGAAGTATCGAAACTCCAATAGCAGGGAATAAAAGTAAGGGGTTGAACACTGAGCCAATTAGAAGTGCTATTAGCAATATCATTAAGAGTAACCAAATAATGCTACTTCTTTGTGCTAGCATTCTATCTATCATTTTAATACAAAAGGAAAATAAATTTATAGGTTCATCAAAGCGTCGTAAAAATCCCTATTATGCTCTCTGAAACTACTGAAAAATCTATTTTTCCTTACCTCATTTAAGTTAATTTCAGTTATTATACTATCTTCTTCAAATAATTTTGCTTTGCTAATTATTTCTCCACTTGGGGAAACCACCATAGAACCTCCCCAGAAAAACTCTTCTTCTTGGCTTCCTACATTATTAACAAAAACTGTCCAAATGCCATTGATTAGTGAATGAGCTTTTAGTAGAGCCTCCCAATTATCTTCAATTCCAAGCTTTACTGATAACCTTCTCATTGGGGATGAAGCAGGGATAAATATGGAATCAGCTCCCATTAATGTAAGTGCTTGAATAGGTTCGTAATGCCAAGCATCTTCACATATTATAACCCCAAATTTTATTCCTTTATATTCAAAAATTTTCAAGTCTTTTTTTGGATCTCCAGGCTGAAAATATCTTCTTTCTTCAAATAAACCATAAGTAGGTAAATAAAATTTATAAACATAATCGGCTTTATGATTAATTATAATGACCGTGCTGTTTCTTAAAATTCCGGGTCTAGTTTCTTTTACTAGACCAGCCACAATGCATTTATTTTCATCTGACAGTTTCTCTACAGCTCTCTCACCCTCCTTGTATACTTCATAGACTAAATCCCTAAGTACATATCCGGTAAGTGAAAGCTCAGGGAATATTATACAATCTGCTGTTGACGACTTTACTATCTCCAGGTGTTTTTCTAAGTTTAATTTTACATCACCAAGTTTTGGTCTTATTTGTGCTAACTCTATTTTTAACCCCATTGTCTAGGATACCTCCAATCTGAGTTAACTGCTCTTCCGCTTAATCTAAATATTTCTGGTGGTAATCTCTTATGTTGGGAAGTTTTAACCATATTTATTATCTTTTGTATCTTTACTTGATCTGTATTAGTCATTTCCGATATTTCTTCTATTTCTCTCATTTCTTCAAATTTGAGATAAAGGATTGAATCAATTGTTTCATAATCAAGACCTATTTCTCCTTCTGCTGTCTGTCCTTCCCAAAGGGCAGGAGATGGAGGTTTGTTAACTATATCTTCTGGTATTCCTAAATATTCCCCGAGCATTCTTACTTGAGTTTTGTAAAGGTCTCCTATTGGTAATACATCAACCCCTCCATCACCATATTTAGTAAAATACCCAAGCATTATTTCGCTCTTATCTCCGGTACCTATCACAAGATAGTTCATTTTTTGGGCAAAGGCGTATAAGAGTATCATTCTTATTCTTGCCTTTATGTTTCCTATTATTATTTTATCTGTAGTTTTAACTAAGTTAGAGAAATTCTCAGTAATATTATCGATATTTATTAGAGTATATTTATCTTCAGCATTAAGACTTTTTATAATCTTCATTGCATCTTCTATGTCTTTTTTAGATGTAGAAGATGACGGCATAAGTAAAATATGAAAGTTTTTAGTAGCTTTCGAAAGCAAAATTGTTGTTACGGAAGAATCTATACCTCCACTTAGGCCTATTATTCCTCCGACTTTTCTACTTTCTTCTATATACTCTTTTATTCTTTTTGTTAGATATGATGTAACTCTAGCAAAATCTAAGGAAAGCCTTTGTCTTACATAATCGGGCATCATCAAGTTATATTAGTAACATTTACCTTATATGTAGCGAAGTAATAGTAAGAGTAGACTTCTACAACAAATGTTGTGGAGTTAATCGATTCATTATAATTAGGGGCAAATGCGAAAAATATTGCTGTAGAGTTAGGAGGTACTTCTGCATATGTAAAATTCCATACCATATTTAAGTTGTTAGGTAATGAAACTCTTACGAGCGTTATATTTATTGGTTTAGCTCCAAGGTTTTTAACTTGAACCTGAAGAGCCGTATAAGGCATTTTTCCTAAAGGATCTACCTCAACTATTCTTAATGGATTACTACTTACATAAGTTTCATGAGCATAAACTCCAGTAGAAAGGAATACAACAAGTATTAAAAAGAGAGGTGTCAATAAGTCTCTTTTTACATTAATTTTGATCTTAGGTAGAGTGTAATTTTGCCGGTATACTCCTACAAATAATAACGGAATCCACATAAAGAAATATTCCGTTAAAGTCCTCCACATAAACCAACTTATTATCATGGGATAAAGCCATAGACTTTCCTTTAACACACTAAAAAATCTATAATAAATATATATTAGAAATATTGACACAATAATCTCTGAAAATGTAAAGAACCATGGTTCTAACTGAAATAGCCCAGAATAATTAATGACGGTTAGTCCTATTTCTCCGACAGGGATCGTAGAGATATCTGTTGTAAAAATGTTAAGGAATGCTTTGTAATTCCACAGTAGAAACGGTACGTTTAAAGAAATCAATGTTAAGAAGAAGTAAATAGTATAATCTCTTATATTTTTCTTATTATTTTCTCCTTTTATTTTATATATTAGAAGGAATGGTAAAGCTATCCAACTTAGTTGGGAAAATGAAGTTGCTAAAGCTAGACTAACTCCTCCAAATTTATTGTTACGAAGATAAGCTATAAGTAGAAATGTAGCCGGAACCACTATGTTTACACCATAGAACGGTGAAATAGCTACTGCTGTCAGTATATAAAGGAAAATTACTGGTAATAAAGCAAAGGGGTCCTGTTTCTTTCTCCCTTCAATATAGATAAGTATGATTAGGATTACATCAAAGATTACATTAATTATGTTGATGTAGTAACCAGGGGCGTCCAAATACTTAATAAACAAGAATATAGGAATATAAAGAATAAATGAGAAAGGAGGATAGATAAAGTTAGTTGCTATATTTCCGTTGATTAGGTAAGTAGGAGAAACTGAGTTAGGGCTATATGTCATTAAATAAGGGTCTTTACCAGAGAACAGGTAATTTAGTGATTCATAAATATATTCCATATCATCAGTTCCGAAATTATTTATAAGCGAAATGCTAAGCATAATGAATGTTATCGTTGCTATAAATGCTATGTAATCATCTATTTTGGATAAGTTTCTCTTAGGGTCAAGCAACTCTGGGTAAAGAGTAATTATAATTATACTTACTGCAGAAAAGAAAGTTAGGGAGGAGACAGCGGCTGATAAAGGATTAGATAATATGCTTGTTCTATAATTTATAAGATAAATGGTATATAGTATTATAGAGGCCAAGATTAAGTATAGTAATTTATGTCTTATTTCAATATCCACATGGTAGTACTCACGTTAAAGAATATAAATAGTTATTTCGAAGAATGAAGCGATGCGAGTATATAATTTAATATCTCATCAGCTAGTAATTCTCTATTACTTCGCGTAACTATGTATATTTTTCCGTCAGTCAATTTGATTCTTCTATGGACAACAGCTATTAAATTGTAGTTGCTTTGGAGTATTTTATCTATTAACCCTTTTAGTTTAGGTATCGAAAGTTCCATTGGACCTATCTCGTCTATTGCCAATATATCTGCTTTAAATATTTCTTCCTCCAGTTTCTTAATAGTTTCTTCAGTTAAGATCACGTTGTATTTTCCAATCTTAATATTATTTTCGCCGTAAATATTAGCCAACCAATCTTCTATTTTTTCATCAAAGCTCTTTATTTTAAAGCCTACTCTCTTTCCTCTTTCTCTAACCTCTGGACAATAAAAACCGGAAACATTTATACCTTTACGTGATAATTCATTAACGATCTTCAAAAGGAGAGTGGTTTTCCCTACTCCTGGTTCACCAGTTATATAAATACGTAATGGTTTTAACATTTTAGCTAAATCATTCTTTGTATCTTTATTGATAGTTTTTAACTTAACTTAGCTTTCTCCTTTAAAGGAGATGTTTTCAGTAGTAAAAGCTTAATGCTTAAAAAGGATATGTTATAGAAGCGTTTCCCAGGCCATGTCATTTATTGATACTCATTGATACTTTTAGATCCACGGTCTGTATCAGCCCTAGGTGTGATATTACCAACATTAACCACACAGAATGGGGCTCGGTCGAGGCTAACACCATGAGCCTCCCATTTGAGTTTCGCTGTCATCCCCTCCCCTCCACGCATTGTGCATCATCAAGAGGAGTTTCATCCAGCTTTTCCTCATAAGACTTAATTTAGTAAGAGTAAATAAGCTTCACTATAAAGTGAGAATAACCTTATTTATAGAGCATTCTTAGTCCTAAATGCTAAAGGTCCTATTTAGAGGGAAAGACACTGACATCACTTCCATCCTCAAAGACGAAGACATGCCATCTTAATTAAGCTTATTATTTATGTCATGTGTATACATTATGTGAAACCATGTCAAACTATGTTTATATGACTGTTAGGATGTTTAAGCTCTCTGAAGATTGGTGGAAGCTACAGAAAGAAGATAGAAAAAGATTTCTTAATAGGGTTTCTGAGGTAGAAAAGGAATACGAGGGGAAATTGGTCTCCCTAAAGAGGTTTCTATCATTGAGACACGATGGCGATTTGATATACTGGGCTTCGGATTTTAATACAACTCCTTTAAATGAATTTAGATACGCAATTGAATCAGTTACAGATTCTTACCTAATAGAGAAGCTATCATTGTTCTCTATCTTCAAGTCTTCTCCTTATATGGAGGGAGGAAATAAAGATTTATCTGCATTTCTAAGAACTCCTCCCCTTAAATATTTTGTTGCATATCCTATGAAAAAAAGCCCAGAGTGGTACCTGTTACCTTTTGATGATAGACGTGATGTTATGGCTGAACATATTAAGATGGCTAAGACGCATCCAGATAATGAAGGCATAAGGTCATATACAACTTACTCTTTTGGGATAGGAGACTATGAGTTTGTAGTAATATATGAAATCCCAGACCTCTATAAGTGGACTAATGTTGTAGAAAAGCTGAGGGAAGCAAGGGCAAGGAAGTGGATCACATTAGAAGAGCCTATATTAGTTGGTGAGCAAGGAGATCTTGATATTTTTGCGAAATAAATAGTAAAGTAAGCATGGTTTTACCATCTTCTAGTTTTCCATCTAGTACCATATTAACTGCATCTCTAAGTTTTATCTCAAACGGTTCAATAACTTCATATTCTTCTAAGTGTTGTGAAGTTTTGACTAGTCCTTTTGCTACAAACACATGCATAACTTCTGTAGTAACACCCGGTGAGACATAAAACGAGAATAGTTTTGTTACACTTTTAGCTTGGTATCCAATTTCCTCTTCCAGTTCTCTTTTTGCAGTTGTTTCCTCATTTTCTCCTTCATCTATTGTACCTGCAGGCAATTCATACAGCCATTTATTAACAACCGGTCTATATTGCTTAATCATGATAATTGTTTCTTTATCTACAAAAGGTACAATAACTGCTGATCCTCTGTGCTTTACATAAGCTTTTTCAACTTCTTTCCCATTTGGGAGATTAAATTTATCTATAATTACATCGAATTTTGGTGAAGAGAATATTTTCATTATGGGATATTAGACCTTCGGTTATTTAAGTACTTTTGAGTAATTCTCTCATAAACCCCATACCAATCTATTTTTATTAACACAATTCCTAAAACTATAAACAAAATTGTTAATCCTATAGACAGAAATAGTGGGTTTATATTTGTGACATTGCTTATTTTTATTATTCCAAATAATTCTATTGGTATTTCTATTGCACTTTTTAATATTTTAGAAGGTACTGTAATTAACAACATTTTCATAAGAGATGCTCTAGTTATTCCACCTCCCATATAAAGGTAATCATCAAGAGGTAATCCGGGTATTACTGCAGTTATAAAAAGCGCCAAGGGGAAATATTTATTTTTTATGAATTTATCTAGAAGAGGTATGTTTTTATTTTTATGTAAAGGCTTTCTTAATGCGATACCGAGTAGGTAAGTAAGTGATTTGGCTAGTGCTGCCCCGACACCAGATATGATAATGACAAGAATAAGGTTTTCAGGTGTTTTACCGAATGTTATCAAGAAATTTGTTGCAATGAGTGTATAGGGAGCTCCAGCGAATGGTATTATATTCGAGATAAAGCTAATGGCAAAGATAACTATTAAGATTGAAGTTGATATGCTCATCAAGTTAAAATTCATAAGTGTGCATTTTATAACTATTCATATGTGTACTTTTTGTAAGATTTTGAATAGACAATTAGATGGTTATTTTGTCTATGAAGATGAACATTTTGCTGCTTTTTTAGATAAATATCCAGTGGCCCCAGGCCATACTCTAGTTGTTCCGAAGGAGCATTTTGAAAATTATCTAGAGACCCCAGAAGAAGTCCTAAGCGGATTGGCAAAGGTAGTAAAAATAGTTAGTATTGCAGTAAAAGATGCAGTAAAGGCTGATGGAGTAAGGATATTAACCAACGTTGGTGAAAGTGCTGGCCAAGTTATATTTCATTTGCATGTACATATAATTCCTACGTGGGCAAATGACTACCCAGAGATTTTCAAGTACTTTACACCAAGAAGAGAAATGAGTTCTCAGTATTACGAATTATTACAAAAAGTTATTAATGAGTCAGTCAAAATGATTAAAGATAAATATAACTGGTGATGATAGTTGGGATTGAGAGAAGAATTAGAAGCAAGATTCGGTAATAATTTCTCTGATAGCCTTGTAGAGAGATTATCCCATTCAGCAGATATGGGATTTGTTCCCCAATTAGTTTGGGCTGGCATTAAGATTAAGATTATTCCAGATTATGTTATATATCCTAGTTCAACCGAGGATGTGATAGATGCAATAAGAATAGCTTTGAAGTATCAAGTTCCAATAACACCCTATGGAAGGGGAACAAACAGATATGGTAATGCATTAACTACAGAAGGGGGGATAATCCTTGATTTTTCTAAAATGGATAAAGTTGAGGTAGATGAAAATAATATGGTTGCTATAACAGAGCCTGGGGCTACTTGGAAGTTAGTAGATTTGGCTGCCCAGAGCAAGGGATTGCAGTTAAGAACTTTTCCATCATCTTATGACTCTACTGTAGGGGGAGGAGTCGCAGGAGATGCGTTGGGTATTGGATCTTATGAATATGGTTTTATCTCAGATAATGTCACATTCGTAAATATGATAAATCCCAAGGGAGAGCTTGTTCATCTTGAAGGCACTAATTTAGCATTAGCAGCCGGAGCTGAGGGAATTACTGGAATTATCGTAAAGGTGGGAATGAAACTGAGAAAATACTCTCCCACGGAAGCTCTTGTATTGTCATTTGATTCATTTGATACAGCTATTAGAGCTATAGGAGAGTTCTATAGAGAAGTTATACCTGCATGGCACGTGCAATTGAGGGGCCCATCAATTTCTACATATATTGCACAGAAGTTTAATGTCAAGCTCTCGCCAGGGAAATGGAATATGATAATATTATATCCTTCTGTGCGTTCCTCATTAGTTGAACCTAAACTTTATAGAATAGCTCAAACTTTCAATGCTGAGACATATGAAGGTGAATGGACTGGTTGGTGGTCATTTAACCATGGTGTAGTAGCTGCATTAAGAACAAAAGGTCTTTTAATTCACCAGCACGGTCTTATCCATTATACAAAGATCCAAGATTTAGTAAATGAGCTTGGCGGTTTTCTTGGAAAGCTGGGTGAATTGGATCCAAATACTGGTTTTGACTTAGATATAGACCTAGAAAAAAGAGAAGTTTTGCTTGTTAATGCGTTTACTGAGGTTTCCTTAAAGCCCAATGATAAGAAGTTGATTTACGATTTAGCTAAGAATACCTTAATGATGGAATCCTTTGTTAAAGTAGGCGGTTCATTACTTTCAATAGGTATGTTTGGTCATAAATATTCAAGGAATAGACTATCAGCAATGAGCAAAACTTTTCAACAACTAGGTGTTGACAGATATGAGGTTATCAAAAAATATAAAGAGGAAATGGATCCGGAAGAATTATTTAATCCAGGTAAAGTCTTAGAGCCAAAGAAGAGAGGTAAAGTAGTATTTGAGATTGTAAAAAGGCAACAAGAGGCTTTACAGTTTAGATTTGGAATAGGTTTCGTCAAGGCAATCATGCCTGGTGGCGAGATTGATGGTTATAAGGCTGTGAGCAGATTCCTTGACATATTTACAGATTATTCGCTTGAATGTATTGATTGTGCAATGTGTGTTACAGTATGTCCACAATTTAGGTTAATTCCTCAAGTCCCATATGCACCTAAAGGTATGTTTGACTTTGTTAAAGGTGCAATATCTTCGTACTACTTGAACAGAAGTGTGGATATACCAGATTCTGCTATAGCCGAAATTTCTGGGTGTCATAAATGTGGATTATGCGATGGTGTATGTCCAGCTAAGATTCCAATATCCTCATTACTAGTAAAACT
>NZ_DBPRYF010000010.1:0-81149 GCF_059755235.1 Sulfurisphaera sp. | reverse complement strand
CTCGCTCTTTAGGGCGGGGGATGAAAAGCTTAAATGCGAATAAAGATGATCTGATTTTATGGCTAGGTCAACCGGATTTCAAATCACAGTTCAGATGAAGGTTGCACCTAGTCATGAGGTTAAACACCTTGCGTATGTATACACAAGAGCTAAGCAACTCGTTGTCAATTGGTTAGTTGAGACAAAACCTGCTTTTAAGACTAAAACAGATCTAATTAATATCCTACACCACGAGTGGTATGAGAAACTAAAACAAATGGGGCTAACAGGACGTCTAGCTGAAGACTGTTATAGAGATGTAGCAAACGTTTATACATCATGGTTGGAGAATCCTAACAAGAATAAATCGAAACCTAGAATAAAGAAAGTGTCAGTAATCTTAACACCTAAAGCGAGTTATAAACTAGACTTAGAAAAGATTAAACTAAGCATCCTAGGTTATGAAACAGCAATATTGGGCTATTCTAGGACATTGAAACTCTACAAGGATTACAAGACAGCTGAAGCCAAACTTGTAAAGAGAGGAAAAGATTGGTATTTGTTTATCACTTTTAGAAAGGAGGAAGAAGAGAAGGGAAAAGCAAAGAAAAAAGAAGGATTAACAACTGAAGGCGAAAATAAGAATAAAGAGAAAGAAGAGAAGAAGAAAAAGAAAGAAGAGTTTAAGGTAACTGGTATAGTAGCAGTAGACATCAATCAAGATATTATCACGGTTGGCAATGATAAGAAAGTTGTAGAAATTCCAACCAGATTAGATGATGCTGATCACTATGTGAATGAAGCCCATAAATTGCAACAGAAATACCCAACGAAGTGGAGGAGTTCAAAGCACATTCTAAATAGGATTGCCCACTTCTTCAGAAGGGAAAGGAACATCCTAGTAGATTTTGCTAAGAAAGTTGGTAGATGGATAGTCGAAATAGCTATGTTGTTAAAAGCTAACGTCATAGTACTGGAAAGACTAAATAGAATGATTTATAACGTAGACGACTTAAGGAAAAACTGTAGACTGAAGTTATACTTAATGCAATACAGGAGAATACAAAGATGGATTGAGTGGCAAGCTAAGAAATATGGACTGAGAGTGATTAAGGTTAATCCCGCATATTCCTCTACTACATGTCCCAAATGCAGAACATTGATGAAAGAAAGTGATTATAGGACTTTTCGTTGTCCTAACTGTGGATTTGAAGAAAATCGTGATTATATTGCAGTTATGAACCTTTATGGGAGGGGTCTTCTGCACCTCTCGACTGCTCACGGAGTGAAGGGTGGGAGAAACTACTCAGACCGTGAGAATCCTCGCTCTTAAGAGCGGGGAGAAGTCAGAGATTGCTAACACAACTTTCAAAGTAGAGGAAATAGGGACAGCAACATCGTTCTTCAGCTCATCAATGATGATAATGTCAGCCCTAATGCCATTGGTTGGATATCTATCATCTATTATCGGTTTTACACCGACCTTATGGATATTTGCAATAGTAACTTTTACCTTGCGAAACAGTTAAATATTTGATAAGCATTGATAACATTTGGTAGGTGAAGTGTCCCAGAAGCGGGGGTAAAATAAAGCTCCAAGAGGGACATGGATATAGCAGTGAGCTCAAAATGTGTGGCTTTCCCCAGAACTTGAGCCCTCTTGCCATGCGGTGATTCAAAGGATGATCCCTTGGCGGGAGAGCGGATGAGGGTTCTGGGTGGGGTTGCCACGAAAGGGGGTAAGGGCAGTGACATGCTGTCGATGAACTCACGAGGCAGATGAGCCTGATGAACCCCAAGGCTTACGTAGGCCTATTAACACCTATGTAAGCTGAACCCCTTCTTCATAACAGATGTTTACCTAATGACTAAAAAATAAAAAACAATTAGTATAACTGATTTTTTTAATTTCTTTTTATTTTATTTTTCCTGCTTTTTCATAGCTAGAATCGCTTATATCTAATACGTGATAATGTAGCTAGCTTGATAGAATAAGCATTTCATTGGAGATTTCTACAGAGCTCTATGTAATAGAAAGTTTTTTAAAAAAGGAAGTAGAAAGAAATAATATGAAAAGCAAGGAAATACAAGGAAATAGTATGGAACCCTTTTACTTCAAATCATACGATAAAGTTGTTGGAGTAGCACATGACGTGGAGGAATTAGAGGAAGAGATTGAGAGAATAGGAGAGTCAGACCCAGCATGCGTAAATTGGCATTTACAACAAGGTCATATTGTTTCATGGCTAAAGTATTTGGGAGAAAACGCTTTAGCAGAAATGCTAGAAGGCGTTAAGGATTGGAAAGAAGCCTTAGCTAGGATCGAAGACTACTATACGATTCAGCAGAAACCTAATAGGCCTGGAAAGATGAGAATGATGAGAAGAAGACGCAATTGCTAAGGGAGTTTTCCTACTTTCTACAGTCTTCAAGATTCATTTTAGTCTCCTAATATCAGTTGCTATGAAATTTTATTTTATCCTCCTTTCTTTTTATTAATTAGTACCCACATTTTCTCTAAAGGAGTTTTTCTTGCAACGAAAAGCTCCGCCTTTTTTAGGTAAGAATGATGAAAAAGCTTGTTCAATTGTTTCTGAAAAACTCTTGGTGTTGCAAGGGCAGAGGTGCTTAAAGTTGTATCCTTGAAGAAAAGTTATAACTCAAAGCCCCTCACATAATAATTGGTTGAAGACTCAGTCTAGAGGTAAACAAAAGGATACAATACTAAACCAATGAATCGATACAAAGGGATCTTCACCTTAGGGTAGAGGTCAGCTCTCTTTAACACTAATGTTTCCATTCCCTTATGTATTTGTTTAATATTTAGACAATTAAGTAAAGAGATAAAATATATTATTTTTATGATTAGCAAAATCACCTGTAATAACTGGTATTACCGATTTCCCTCCCTAAATGTTTTTATTAATATTACGTAACAGAATATCACTGGGGAACCAAGGAAAGATGAAGAGGAAATGAACCGCTGAATCATGATGAGGCGGATATCCCCAGATTTCTCTGGTTCCCCCGAAATCAGATTAGTCAATTCGATCTAAAAAAGTTTTCCTTAGAAAACAAAAAAAGGCGTTAGTTACATTTCTTGATCACGTTAAATTTTAAAGTAACTGTGGATTTTTCATCTTTGATCTTTTTGGTAAACTCCTTTAGATTTCTGTCATCTGTTTCACTGGAATAATAGGTAATCTTATTTTTTCGTCAACTCCTACAATCACAAATATCTCTCTTGATTTTATTGGTTGGAAAACGTTAGAAAGTGCTATACTCCTTATCTGCAGGTATATTGATCTTGTCACTGAAATTTCTTAGCTGGGAGGAATAATGTTTGTTGAAAAGTTACTAAGAAACGCATTATAAGAAGTCTGACCCGTATTATTAGATGGCGCTGTGAGTATTATAAAGCTTGAAGTTATTGCTGAAAAGTATTCAATTATTCTTAAATCACGAGGAATCGGATATTTATTGATTCTCTAGTTTCTCTATGTTAGGCCTTTTGATTTATCTAAACTAAAAATGCTCTATTTAAAAACTTTTGTTGCATCCTTAGTTTGTGCTAAATTTTGAGATAGGAAGGAAATATTTTCAATTTTAGGTATTTTAACTACTAGATTTATGAAATATAAACAATTATTCTCTTTTTCAGTCCTTAATTCTTATAGGTGTCAATATATTCTTTGGTCTTTAAATTGTTCCATTATGATAACTGCCAGTAATTTTACTCACACTTTTTCCATGAAACTTTGTTTACCCATCTAACGAAATAAAGTGGTTCATTTTGTATTGTTCTATAGTTAGTGTTTTTAGCTGCAAGAATCGGCTCAATTTCCGCCTTAATAACGTATTTCTCCTTTCCGTTCAAAAGGTACACCACCTCTTCATATGCAGATTGTTTTTCAACGATGTCAATTAAAGTCCAACCATCTGATGGCATTTTGTCTGGCTCTATCAACTGTTTATCCTTAACTTCATTTAACGCAGAATCTGAAGGATAAGCAGACACACCACCAACAACTGAAACGTTAAATTCCACTCCAAAAGGCGGAGTTATTTGAAGAGGTTTAATGTCAACCACTGCAGCACGCAAAATGATAGTAGTGCCATCGGAAAGCTTAACATAACCTAGATTAAAATCCTTAAGGCTAAATTTGTTAAGAAAGGCAACTTGAGACATATGAGATACTTTTTGTAGAGTTTATTAAACTTTATCATTATCATTATCTATGCATGATTAACACATTGAATAACCTTATAAGTATTTATATTACGGTACTCCGACCACCTACTCTTCCTAAATGGCTGGGCTTTCTGTTGCAAAACAATCGAAATGTGTAGTTAAAACAAATTATATAAAAGCAAATGCGGATTATAAGAGGCCACGCAATACAGAAATACTTATATCTCCTATTTAACTCCCTATTGCTCTTACCTTTTTTCTCACTTATCTTTTTAGAACTAATAAGGGACAGATTACTCTGATGCTCATCAATGATATCGATTTGTGAATATTATGATTGTGTCTCTGCAACAATAAGAATTACTTTAGCTGTCAATTCTTTAACTCTAAAATTAAAATAGATGTTCTTTAGCAACTTTAGATTGAACTTTTAATACTTCAATATATTAATTAGTAATATGAGTCAAGCTCTTTATATCCTTGGCAACTCATCGTCAAACAGTATACTTACTTCTCGATCACCAATCTTTAGCGAGGAGTATGGCAAGTTATCAGAGACCCTTACATTCTCTATAAAGCAAAAAGAAGAAGGAGTGCTATCTTATGGTATAATGTCTTTAAGAGGAATTTATGAAATAATATCCCTTGAATGCGCCATAGATATTCTTAGAAAACACCTAAGTGAGGATATAATCGAGGGTATCAAAGAGGAGATTGATATAAGAAAACTTGGTGCTTTCATCTTATGGTTTGAAAGTCTATTTGGTGATACAATTCATATCATAGAAATATTCCCATTTCCAGATATTGAAAGCGGAAAACTGGCATTCATCGAAATTGACCTAGATTGTGATGAGATGATAAGCCTAAAACTAAGTAAGGCAATCAAAGCTTATATGAACCAAGAAGGATTTGAGAATTTATCAGGTAAGGTTGCTTTAATATGTCGGAAATAGAGGAGTTAAATCCCAGAAGGTTAATAGAAGATATTACCAAACAGACTATAAATAAAACTGCGATTGATGCAGTACTTTTACGTAGGATTGCAAGTGCGTTATTTTTATCTTTATATAATTATTGGGCAATTAAAAGCTACAAATTGTACAATAAAAGATATAAAGGCTCCATGGCTGGTAAAAATCAAGATAATTTTTCTCATTTAGAATTTGTAGAGGAAATGTTTAAAAATGGGTTAGATAAGGCAATTCATGAACTTTATCTATATAGAGTATTGGCTGATCATTACGCATTAAATCCTACTTACGTTACTTTAGTCTTTAGATATGGAGACAAAAAGTTTGTAAAAATAATTTATACAGAACTTAAGTACGACAAGCTAAAGAAACTAATAAACTATGCTTTAGATGTTCTTTCCTTTTTAGAGAAATATTAGAATTTACGAGAGACAAACATGGCTTTAGGGGTTCAGCTGTCATAGGCATTAGTAAGCCTACGTAAGCCTTGGGGTTCATAAAGCTCAGCCACCATCGTGAGTTCATCGATGGCATATCACAGCCCTCACCCCCTTTCGCGGTAACCCCTTCCAGAGCCTTCATTTTCGCTTTCCACCGAGGGATCACTAATCACCGCAACGGTGAGAGGCTCGGGCTCTGGGGAAAACCGCACATTTTGAGTACACTGATCGAGTGCCCCTCTTGGAGCTTTATTTTCCTCCTCATCTGAGGCACTTTCATCTGACTATCAGCAATCATTATCACCTATTAAATATTTAACTGTTTCTCAAGGCAAGTGCCATTATCCTTCCTAATTCCCTTATCTCATTGGCATAATTAACTTTCTAATCCACATCTAGTTCCTCTTTATTCTTGCGGTTACCATCATGATAGCAATTAGACTCCTTTGTTCACGTCGTGATAGAGAGAGTTATATTATCTAAGCATTTAGGGCATTGTGAGAAATTTCTAATTGAATTATTTAGGAGACTCCTAGTTTATTCTAAACCCGCTTATTACTTAAAAGAGAAAGACTATTCATTTTTATACTTTCAGTTCTCCGAAAGTTATCTTTTTATATTCAAGAAAGAATTTTTATTTATGGCAGAAATTTCGATAGATATAGCATCTCAGTTGATTTCAAATTATATTAAGATAGTCATTGACAAAGCTACTCAAGGGAAGAAATTAAGCAATCAAGAGTACCTAATCTTGCTTGTGTATTATAACATAATGTATATCGATAGGAGGTTTGCTGAGCTAAAAGACTATACAGATAAGAGGTTTGAGGAGCTAAAGCAATACATAGATAAAAGATTTGACGATGTGGATAGAAGATTTGTAGAAATGAAAGATTATACTGACAAGAGGTTTCAAGAAATAGATAAGAGATTTGAATCTTTAGAAAATGAAGTTAAAGAGTTAAGAAAAGAGGTCAATGATATAAAAGCTAAGATTGCTACAATAGAAACTAGATTAGATAACATGGAAAAAGAGATGAGCGACTTAAAGGATTTAATGAAGCAAATGTTGGCTTTAATGACTCAGCTGGTCTCTGTATTAGCAAGTAAGCAATAGTAACTCAAACAGGAATTGCAGTCCCATTTTCGAAACGATAAGCCTTTATCTCCTTTAATGCTTTTTCAGTCTCTTCCGATTCATGAAGGTGTTTTTGGCTAAATCTAAGTGACTCAGCAATTTTCTCCTTATCAAGAGATTCATTATTCATTCCAATAACAAACTTATATCCATGTTGAACTAAGCTTAGCAAAGGAAAAAGCAAATCAACATTATTCGTCCCTTCAATTAAAACTATAGCAGGGGTTTCTGCATCTGCAAGAGGCAATAAAGTTTCTCGTGCCCCTTCATTAAGTTTAGATATTAAATCAAGAATATACTTGCTCTTTGCCCCTCTCTCTAAATTGTTTAAGTGAATGATGTAATGCTGAATTGGCAGTTCTTTTGCAGGATAACAACTGATAAACATTTCCCCTAAATCTGTCATATATACTGACTTAGACTTACAATCCCCACCTATCCTAAAAGATGGGATATAGATCACGTCTTCCTTGACCCTTATTGAGTCAAAGTACTTCTTCACTCCTAATAGGAATGGGGAAAGGACGCTTTCATCTTGCAATTTTAGCAAAGACGTTAACCTTAACTTTGATCTATTTGGCTTTAGCTCAACTTTAAGAATTCCATCATCACTTAGCTCATATTTTATTCTTACATCACTAGTTACCGTCATCTCGCCCTTTACTTTTTCTATATTTATTTCGTCAGCTAATTCCCTTATCTCTTTTCCGTTAATATAAATTGCTGAGGAATTAGTGTAATTCACGTTTTTAGCCAGAATCCTCATATAGTCCTCTTTTATTTCTCTTTTAACTTCTGAAAGGAATTCATTGACCATCTTTGAGACGTTCTCATAAATCCTTATTTCACAGTTATCATTGACCTCCCCCTTTATCTCATATTCAGATGCAATACTTACAGCATCTTCAAAGACCTTTGGGTCACAAATGTTATAACCATCTTTCATCAAGCTTTGAAGGTAAGAAATTACATAATCAATACCAGTTGGAGGGGCTTTAGCTAGTATTTCATTAAACTTTTGCTCAAAGAATTTCTCATACCTTTTGCTTAAAAGGACTAAAGATGTGTAAACGCTACGAAGGGCAGAAGATATCTCATTTGGGTTGCCAAGAAAAAGAGTAAAATCACCAAGTTCAATTTCAGCATCTCTTATAGGGTCAATATTGACAAGTCTGAATTTCATAAAAGTAATTCGAAAGGAAAAGTATTAAGGTTATTTCAATAGCAAGATAAGAGTTAAGACTCAATTGCCAAGTTTTTACACGTCACAATGTTAATATTATCAATCTCCTTTAGTACTTCCTATTAGCTTTTTACTTCATCAAATTTTTTCTTTCGTGTTTGAAAAAAGTAGTAGGTAAGAGATCTCTGAGAAGTTTATTCAGTCACGTTTCAAGTTCTCTTTTATTTTCCTAGCTATTTGATCTATCCATTGAGGAACGTCAATAGATAGTTTAATATTCGAAAAGACATATAAATTTCTTTTTACTCTTGAAAGTAAATTTAAATTGTCTAAGGTTTTTTATTTTTAGCATAAAAATACAAGAGACGAAGAAGAATCCCATGCAGCAGTATTTGTTCGATTTTTCATCTTTATTATCTTAATTTGTATCTTTTTAAACTCTTAGTTTCTAAAACTACTTTTTCCTTCACATTTTCATCTTTTTAACTTAAACATTATTCAAAAATCAGCGTGATCTTCTGCATAGCTAAACTATGAATTAGGCACTAGTTTACCGTTTGTTTTTCATGATCTATAAGAAGAAAAATGCCCTGTGTTGGTAAATAACACTCTCTTTTCACACTCTCGCAAATAATAATATCATCGTGTTCTGGCGTCCTATATTCTGCTCACTTATTTTCTTTCAACTCCCATTCCCAGTCTGCAACCTTTTCCACCACTTGCCTTGTAACTCCAGGGACTTCATTAACTAATCTATTAGCAGGAACTTCTCTTGCCGTTCCATTTTCGAAATAGTAGACCTTTATCTTACTTCCCTTTATTGTTTTTTCTACGTCCTCTATGATTTTCTCTATAGCAGAACTAACAATATCCTGGCCAAATATATTTTCCAGCAATTCCATTATTTTCTCTTTACTAGGCTTATATTCGACTAAATCACCTAAAAATGAAGTCATCAAATCCGCGTGGGTTGTAATTACAAACCTATATCCATGTTGGACTAAGCTTAACATCACGAGGAGAAGCAGAATTTGGTAAGCTAAGTGAAGACGAGATTCTGGCTCTTCAATCAAAACTAAGGCTGGAGTTTGTAAGTCCAGGAGGGGCAACAAAATACTAGTTATCTCATTTATCATTGCTGAAGCATAAAAGGGTTCTAACTCTACTCCGTTTTGTACCTCGAACTTGATCCTTCCCTTTTCATCAACTTTTATCCTTGTTTTAGTAATCGTAGAAATTATATTAAGGATGTGGCTATCCGTGATTTTATTTCCTTTTATTTTCTCTTTAACATTGTCAAGATGAAGTAAAAAGTTTTTGATAGGCAGATCTAGGTTTTTTAGCGGAGAAAAACTTCGCATCATCTTTTCTCCCATTATTTTAATTGTAGATGAGCAAATTGAGGTAGTTTCTTCATCAAGTAATTCTAAGTCACTTCTGCAATGCGGTATGAAAATTACGCTGGAAACAAAACCAACTCTATTAGCGTACTCCTTTATTAACTCTTTAGCAAGCTTTCGTGAGAGTAACCTATCTCTAAAGGTAATTGAGTGTATATTATCTAGCTTAAAAGTTCGGATTTCTTCAAATGTTATATCTAAGTTTCCCTTGATATCTGGTTCTACTTCTACGTTAATTTTGAGAATCCCATCCTCATAATCTTGACTCATTCTAAGATCTATTCCACCTTTTTTAGACGTAATAAATCCAAAGGTCCATCCTTTAAATCCTTCTATTTCTAAACGTGTTATTTCAAGATTTTTCTATTATATCCTTTACTTCTTTTCCATTAATATAAATCGAGGAAATATCAGTGTAATTAACGTTTTTTCTTAGCAACTTTAGATGCTCATCATTAATCTTTTCCTTTATTGATGGAACAAGGTTTTTGAGTTTCTCTAGGAGATCCACTCTTTCTGAAATTTTTATTAAGCAGTTATCCTCAATTGTTCCACTTATATCAAAATTATGTTCTTTATTAACCTTTTTTATTATACTTTCAAGTGCATTAGGGTCGCATACATTATATCCTTCTTTTACCAAGCTTTGAATATAAGAAATTGCATAATCTATTCCGGTTTCAATTCCACCAAGTAGAGTATCCAGTTTGTTCCTAAGGGAACGTTCATACTCTTTATCTAGAAATATCAGTGAAGTATAAATGCTTCTTAATGCTAGGGATTTGCCAGTTGAAGATAAGCCCAGAAAGAGAGTGAAATCGCCCAACTCAATGCTAGCCTCACTTATTGGGCCAATATTTACTAGTTCAAATTTCATAAAAGTAATTTGAAGGGAAAGTATTAAGCTTATTATCATTCTCACATTTACAACGATTTGTAACAAGCTACATCAATAGAATTTAACACTTTTGAATCACTAAGGAGTTGTGGTATCAATATTTTCATTTGCTGATCTAAGAGACTTTTAATGTATCTTTCTCTTTCCCCCTTGTCTTTCTTAAAATTCTTAACAATTTCATTAACTTTCTTATATGTATTACATGAATTTAGACTGCAGCATTTTCCTAACTCGTCTGAATCACAAGGCACAACTACTAAAAGTTTATATTCGTCTATCCTGTTAAAGATCCTATTTAATTTTGAATAAAAATATAATAATTGATGCACTATAGCGTAAAGGATTTCTTCCTTCTTTTCAGTCCTTTTAAATTCTAATAATTCGAGAACGATTTTGTCATTCTCAACTTTAATAATCATAAAATCTGGGTGTTTTCCCTCATAGTTAAAGATCTCTCTGAGTAATTTCCTATTTTCATTTTTTACTACCTCTTTCTCTAAGTCAACTAAAAGGAAAATGTTGTTTACTTCTAAACAGCATTTTGCATCTTCTCTATCACAAACGTAAATAGAGTCTTTATCCTTGCATATGACTAGTTGCTTCATATAGCTTTTCCTCTTCGTCAAACTCCCATAACGCAATTTTCTCTATTACCTTTTTTGTCACACCTGGAACATCAAAATTAATCGTAGTTGGGTCTCTCTCCTCTGCTTTCCCTCCCTCAAAGTAATAGACTTTTATCTTACCGTTTCTGATCGTTTTTACTGTATCTTTAACAACTTTTTTCAAAAATTCTGATTCAGCAACATCTTCCCCAAAGATCTCTTGAAGTAGATGCAGTAAGTTATCTTCATCTGGCTTATATTTTGCGAGGTCACCAATAAACGCTACAAATGTATCTGAGTGAGTAGAAATAACAAACTTATAGCCATATTGTACAAGGCTTAGTAAGCTTAAAGCAAGTAAAAGCTGAAATGCTAAATGGGCTTGTATTTCTGGCTCTTCAGCTAGAACTAAGGCTGGAGTCTCTAGATCAAGTAAGGGTATAAAGACACTTACAACATCGTTAACCGTTGCTGAGGCGAAAAATGACTCTATCCTCTTTTCTTTCGTCTTGTAATAAAGTTGTGGAATGTTCGGGGTAAGCTTAACTACTTCTATTTTAAGCTTTACCAGATCAAGGATGCCGTTTATAATTTCACTTATGTAATTAATTCTCTCATCATTAAGGTTCTCTACGTTTACTAACTTCTCTAATCCAGAAGTAAAGTGTGAAACATAGGAAGAGTTTAACCATTCTGGAGATTGCAAAATTGACGAGAGATAAGAGCTTAAGTTGATGGTCGAAAAGAGACCCTGGTTCATTTGTTTCACTAAGTTATTATACGATAACATTAGCTGAGTTCTACCATAAGGTATAAATGTTGCTGAGTTATATTCCGTCGAAATAACATTCTTTATGATGTCTTTTGGGAATATATTATCTAGATCAAGTATTTCAAAAATGAATGGTCTATGAAAAGAGGAAAAACCTGGAATTAGGGCATTTTTTATTTCCTCCTTTGTTACTTTGCTTATTTCTTTCCTTGCTAATTTGACGTTAAAATTAACAACAAACTCAACTAAACCTTTATTGTTAATTGTAATTGCAATATCTCTTTGACCTTCACTTAAGGGCATAGGAGGATATAAGCGAGTAATTTGTTCAAACTGCTTAATCTTAAAATGTGGCTTAATTCTTTCAATTACGCTCTTTATTTCCTCGCCGTTTATTAGAATTACTGAGCCTTTTTCATATCCAGCAAGGTTCCTAAGCTTTTCAGTTATATTCTGGGCTATGATTTTGCTTGCCTCATTTATAATTTCGTTAATCTTAGGCACAGGGTTTACTTCCTCAACAAGAGTTATAGAACATCCTTCTTGGGCAGACGAAAAGGAACTCTTAACGTTATAACCAGAACTATTTACAATATTAACTACATTGTCAACAAATTCCTTATCACAAACGCTATTACCTAAGGCCAAAACTTTGTCAAAATAGGCAGTAATATAATCAACACCTATAGCGCCAGCATTTATGTTTAAAATTTTCTCACGTAAAATCTCCAAAAAGTTATCATCTAACATGATAAAAGAAGAGTAAATGCTACGAAGTGCAAAAGACTTCCCAGTTGATGGTAAACCTAGGAAAAGAGTAAAATCCCCTAACTCAATTTCAGCATCTTTTATTGGGCCAATGTTTACAAATATGAATTTCATAAAAGAAATACTCGGGGAAAAATATTAAGATTTTACAACAATGAGATATAGGATTAGAACCTATCAAAGGAGCTAATAACTGCTGTTTGCTAGGACACAGCGTTCAACTTCAATTCTACCAAGTATTCCCCTAGTACTTATTTTGAGCCTTTTAGCTAATACTACTTGGACTTCTTCTTTGAGAACTTGAAGGAATAAGGGGAAGGAACCCTTTTTGATATTGCTTATTCGATCAACCTCGTGGTTTCATGCCGAATTAGACCATAATATGACAAGTCATAAATACGGTAAAATTTCTCTAAATAAGTGCTTTACTGAGAATTTCTACAGAGCTTTAAGTCCACAACATTTAAATAAACTTTTTAACAAAAATAAACTTGAGGCCTCCTGATTCCCGAGTGGTTACTTGGGTAGAAAAAATAAAACCAGGTAATCACTCGGGGAATGAAGATCGGCCTTCCCCAGACCCCTCGGGGTAAGCCCGAGAGGGATGAAGGGGTTATAAGTATCATAACATAGTCGTTTTGGTTTGTGAAATTAAGACGTATTCAAATGAAGCAGAACTGTTATATTTTCGAGATAAACATAAATAATTTTAACCATTAAGAGAATTGATCGCCAGTGAAAAAAGCTTATGTCTTTGTCGACGAATCATATGACTTGATAAACTTTACGTTCTATGTCATATCTGTAGTGTGGACAGAAAAAGAAAAACTACCAGAAAGCATAAAGGATAAGGCCATGAAGAAATTGTCATATAAAATAAGACGGAAAAGGAAATTTCACTTTAGTGATGATCCTATCGAAGTTAGAAAAGTTTTCTTTGAAGAGATATTAAAATCTAAAATCTACTTTGGGGTTTTGCTCTTTAACAAAATTCCAAAGACTTGCGAGGAATACGCATATTTTTACGTTACAAGCGTAATAAACTCAATTCCAGTCTCTAACTCGCTGTTAACAATAATAATTAAGGGAATAGGAAAGGGATGTGATTTAGAAGGAGAAGCAATTAAAAAAAACAAAAGAGGATACCGTTTAGGGTTCACCATACTAGCGCTGCAGCTGGATCCGAAATTGCTGACTATATAGCTTCCGCTTATCGACTTTGTTTAAGTAGAAGAGAGGATTTCTGTGAAGAATTAGAGAAAGAGTTGAAGTTTAAAGAGTTCATAAAGTGAAGTTGATATTAAGAACGACTGAGTTATAATGTAGCAACTCAATTTGCTCAGCTATTTGGACTTATGCCATCTATCATAAGATGAAATCTAATGAAGTATTTTGAGTTATGGCACAGACTCCATAAGCTGGCTTCTCCCTGCCTTAAGGGAGAGGACCCTTACTGTACTAAGTGCAAACTATTTGCAAGTTGGAGGGAGACCAGGAAAGTCTCCTGGCTCGATTTCAGCATCTCTTATCGGACCAACGTTTATAAGTCTAAATTTCACAGAAAGTAATTTGAATGGAAAGTATTAAGATTTTATAACAGCGAGATAAAGGCTCAGGATTTATCACAAGGTTGGTACAATGAACTTAATATCTATTATTTCACTTCAACGCAAGATCTAATTTCAATTCTATCAAGTATTCTCCCTTCAGTATCTTTTATAAGCTTTTTTACCTTTTCTAGTTTCTTTCGCTTATCTTCCGATTTTCTGAAAAGAGAGAATAAGGAATCATCCATGTTAACTTTTAATTTTTTCAATACATCTTGAGCCATCCCTACTTTATCTGGGGAGACGTAAATCAACAACCTAACACTATTAATGTCAAAAGGGAAGGTTAGCAATTTTTCTAATAATTCTTTAAATCTACTATAAAAATACAAGAGTTGTAACGTTATTCCATATTTTATTGTATCTTCATAAGAGGCAGTTTTAAACTCCAAAATTTCTAGTACTAGTGACTTTTCATCTCTAATCATTATTAAAAAATCAGGGTGAGGTTCTTCACCACTTGTAAGTTCGTCCTTATAATTGAAATGCGTTTTGATTACTAAATCGCTGTTAATTCTTTTTTCAAGGTCTAATATAAGAAAAATATCCCTTCTCATGATACAACATTTTTTACTTATGCTATCACAAATGACGATATCATCAGAGTTCTGGCAACCTATATATTGTTCACTCATCTCCTATCAGCTCAGTCTCCCAGTCTACGATGCTATCTATCACTTCTTTCGTGATTCCAGGAACATTGTAAGTCAATTCTTTAGCAGGAAATTCTCTTGCAATACTCATTGAGGTACCATTTTCAAAGTCAAAATAGTAAACCTTTATTTTTTCCTCTATTTTTTCCTCCTTTATTGTCTTTTCTACATCTTCTATGATTTTTTCAATAATGAGGGGAAGAGAATCTTGTTTAAGTACCTTTTTCAACAGTCCTGCAATTTTCTCTTTACAAGGCTTATATCTAACTAAATCGCCTAAAAATGAAGCCATCAAATCCGAGTGGGTTGTAATTACAAACTTGAATCCGTGTTGGATTAAGCTCAATAACACGAGGAGAAGCAGAGTTTGGTAAGCTAAGTGAAGACGAGATTCTGGCTCTTCAATCAAAACTAAGGCTGGCTTTTGTAAGTCCAGAAGAGGGAGCAGAATGCTGGTCACCTCATTTATCATTGCTGACGCATAAAAGGGATCTAACTCTACTCCGTTTTGTATCTCGAACTTGATCCTTCTCTTCTCATCAACTTTTATCCTTGTTTTAGTAATCGCGGAAATTAGATTAAGGATGTAATTATCCATAATTTCGTTTCTTCTCATTTTCTCTTTTACATCATTAATATGGAATAGAAAGTTCTTGACTGATCCATCTAGTATATTCAGTGGAGAATAACTGCGCGCAACAACTCTTTTCAATACATTAGTCGAGGAATAAATTGAGATGCTTTCTTCATTTATTACTTCTAACCCACTTCTGCCATATGGTATGAAAATTATACTGTAAGTAAACCCAAGCATATCAGCGTACTCCTTTATTAAGTTTTTTGCTATCTTTTCTAAAGGCAATATATGACTAAGGATAAACGAATCTATTAGTTTCGGCTTAAAAGATTTGACTTCCTCGAATGTCAACTTTTTATCTGTTTTTTGCCCGATTATTAGTTTAAGTTCTATATTAATTTTGATAATCCCAGCTTCATAATCTCCATTTACTTTAAATCTGATTTCACCCCTTTCTGGGATTACAAACCCTCCATTCCACTTTAATCTCAAATCTTCTGTTTCTATAGGAAGTATCTTAATACTTTCTAATAAATTCTCAATTTTTTTCCCGTTAATATAAATCGATGAAATATCGGTATATTCAATGCTTCGTCTTAACAACTTTAATTGCTCATTCTTAATTTCTTCCTTTATTAACGGTACAATATTTTCGAGTTTCTCTAAAAGATTTACTCTTTCTGAAATTTTTATTAAACAATTATTCTCAATTGTTCCACTTATGTCAAAATTATGTTCTTTAACCACTTTTATTATATTTTCAAGGGCATCTGGCTCGCACATATTATATCCGTTTACTAGCAAGTTTAGAATATAAGAAATTGCATAATCTATTCCAGTTAATGTAGTTCTACGACGTAGAATATCTGATAGTTTCCTTCTAATGGAGCGTTCATATTCTTTATCTAGAAATATTAGTGAAGTGTAAATACTTCTTAGTGCAAACGATTTACCGGTTGATGGTAAGCCCAGAAAAAGGGTGAAGTCGCCTAACTCAATCTCAGCATCTTTTATCGGGCCAATATTTACGAGTTCAAATTTCACGGGTAGTACTACACTAGGAAATATTTAAGCCTATTGTAGTCTTGTAGAAAACCCCTTAGTGAAGCATTTATCTAGGGGAATTTGCTGAATTTACGACTTATCGTATTATTACAAAGTCCCAGTCCCTTATGGAATTCTAAAGTGTGAATTCATCAAACAGACTATAATTATATCCAAAAGTTCTCCTAATTTATTTCTCGAGTTCTTAAAGAAAAATACAAGCGGTTTAGCTCTCTATTATTCTCTTAGATGAGATCTTGGCAAATGTAAGCTCCCGTGATGCCATCAAGATAATAATTTCTAATCCCGTATTTGTTGTACTTTTGTCTCCTTCAGAAACACTTACTTTAAGACGATTCAAAAATTTTGTAAAAGGTTGTCATACCTTTCATGAGGCCATACAATCGTAATGATTGTGGAGGGTTTTCCATAAATTACCATTTATTTTACTACGATGAAAGGCTTAACGATTCTGTGAAGAGGGAAAGGGAAAAAGTCCGTTCAAACAACAATATGTGGAGATGATAAATCCCGATAATAGTTTTATATGATGTTTATTTTGGGGAATTTCATAATATAAAGAAGTTCTAGGAGACACTAGAAAATAGGACAGTAAAATAATTGATAAGTTTGAGCCCATCACTGATGGTAAGGGATATGACTCAGAAAGAGGTTAAATCACGTTATTGTCAAAAACACTCTTATTGTTATAATATCTTAAGGAACAAGAATACGCCAATATATTGTGTCAAAGGAAAAACAGAAAGAGAATGAAAAGACATTTGCCAGATGAATATAAAAAATGTCCAGTGTTAAAATTATGTATTCAGTAGTAAAAAGGAAGAGCAGATCATTTGTTAGGTTAAAGATCCCCAGATGTAGCTGAAAAAGAGATTGCGTTAAAGATAATAGCATACAATATAAGGAGGATAATAATTCTATATCATTCTATATTTATTTTTGTTATTTTTAGGTTTTCTACAGAGCTCCCTTTATGAATAGGTTTTTATAATTAGGAATTTGTCACTATTTAGATGCCTTATATTTCTGTCATTATCCCAGTTTACAATCGCACTCAATACATTGGCGAAGCAATAAACTCCGTCTTCTCTCAGACCTTACATAGAGAAAAATATGAGCTTATTTTAGTTACAAACGTAGATTTGCCAGAAATGGAAGGAGTAAAAATAATAAAAAGCAATGAAAGGTGGCAAGGGCCAAAATTTGCTCAAGCAATTGAAGAAGCTAAAGGAGAAGTAATATCACTACTTGATGATGATGACCTTTTCCTCCCTAATAAACTAGAAGTTGTGTACAAGGTCTTTAAAAATGATAAAGTAGGGCTTGTAAAAAACCCCTTAAAATGGGTAAATGAGCAAGGAAAAGAGTGGTTAGACCCTTTGCCTAGGGAACCAATAACGCTTGCAAGCAAAGATCTAAACTTAGATAAGTTAAGTGAAGCAGTGAAATATAAAGTGGGGTTTAATAGCTCTTCTTTGTCTTTTAGAAAGATGGATATTCTCAACTACCTTGACTATTTAAAAGAGGTAAAACTAGTGATAGATGCGTTTATAGGTTTTCTTTTCCTATTCACCAGCCAAGTAGTTATATGGAATCAGCCATTAAGCGTTTATAGAGTTTTATCAACTAGTACCTCACGCAAGTTATCAAGCTTAGACCAATACATAGAGCATAAAAGAACACTGGAGAGAATAGCTTATGAGGACTACGTAACATTATATAAAGCTCTTAAATCCTCTGGTTTCGAAAAGACAGTAGAGAAAATTGTAAATTATCAGAAAATTATTGTAAAGCTTTGGAGCAAAGAGCCAGTAAAGTTAAATTTGAAAGAAGCGCTTAACTCCTTGTCTCTAGATGATCCTAAAGCCTCAAAATTGGAAATTCTCTCACTCTATTTAGCTTCGTCTTTTCCTTATTTTTTGAAGAAAGTTGTATATAAGAGGTTCTATGAGAAAGAACTCAAAAAATTAAAATTATAAACATGAATTATGCTCGTTTGAATTATGTCGAAGAACTTGTAGCATAACATCTGATTTCAATACACGAATTTAAACTACTTGTCGTTTAGTAAAATAATGATTTCAATAGAAATGCCAGTAACACACGGAAAGTACTTACGCCAAGTGTTAGAATCTATTCGCAACCAATCATATCAAGATTATGAAGTTATTGTCGTTAATTCTGGGAGAAAAGAGCTTTCAGACTTAGTTAAGCAGTTTGGCTTTAGAGTAGTCGAGAAAAAAGCAAAACTCCTTCACGCTAGATATTTAGCCCATAAGGAGAGCAAAGGAGATTACGCCTTGATCCTTGACGAAACTAGAATGTTAGAAAAGGATACACTAAAAACCCTTTCCTCCCTTGATTATGACATGGTCATTATTGGAGAAAAAGAGACTGGAAACTCCTTCTGGGTTAAATTGGCTCAGCTTGATAAAGAGAACGTCCTTTATTGTAATCCAGTTGATCCCTTGAATGGAATTGCCTTGCCTAGATATTTCAAGAGCGAGATACTTTCTAAGGCTTTCTCATCAGCAGAGGAAAAGCTTGGCGAAAAGTTTTACGAAGTTGTCTTTAGAGATCATGACATCATATTTTATGAGGCTAGCAAAATTTCCAATAGAGTTTATGTAGTTCGTGAAGAACTGATCTCTCATTTTGGTGATTCCTCCTTACTAGATATAATGAGAAAGTACTACCGCTATGGAAAGAGTGCAAGGGTGTTGAAAAACTCCCCATATTCTGACTTTTTAGCTAGAAAGAGAGTTACAAGGAGAATTTGCAAAGGGAGTTTCTGGGAAAGGAAGTCTCTTTACCTTCTCTATTTAGCTAGAGGTATTCCCTACTTACTCGGTTACTATTTATGAGAAACATCAATGAGCCTAGCTCGTTTGACTCTTACTTGGTATCACTGAAACCAATTGGGTCATCAATGCTAGCATTTGCTTCATCAATTTCTTTAAGTCGCTCATTTCTTTTTCCATGTTATCTAATCTAGTTTCTATTGTAGCAATCTTAGCTTTTATATCGTTAACTTCCTTTCTTAACTCTCTGACCTCATTTTCTAAAGATTCAAACCTCTTGTCCACTTCCTGAAATCTTTTATCAACATAGTCTTTCAACTCGAAATACCTCTTATCTGTATAGTCCTTTAGTTCGGTAAATCTCCTATCGGTATACATTATGTTATAATACACAAGCAAGATCAAGTACTCTTGATTGCTTAGCTTCTTCCCTTGAGTTGCTTTATCAATGACTAGCTTATTGTAATTTGAAATCAACTGAGATGCCACATTTATCGAAATTTCTGACATAAATAAAGATTCTTTCATGAATATAAAAAGATGACTATGGCAATGCAAAAAATTGCAACAACTATTAAGCTTAATATTTTCCTTCGTGTATTACTTTTATGAAATTTAAGCTTGTGAATATAGGTCCAATAAAAGAAGCTAACATTGAGCTTGGTGATTTCACTCTCTTTCTAGGCTTACCATCAACTGGAAAGTCTTTTGCACTTCGTAGCATCTACACATCTTTAGTCCTTTTAAGCAGGAAATACGAGAAGTTCTTTGAGCAAAAGTTTTATGAAATGTTAGCTAAAGCTTCAATAACGGGGACAGATCGCTTAATTTCTTACCTCCAAAATAACACTTGTAACCCAAAGGCTATTGAAAGCCTTATACCTAACATAAGGGTGGAAGTGGGAGATGAATGTGAAATAAGGGTTTACGAGGACATTTCTAACACTCTTAAAGAATTTCTTTCAATGATTAAAAATGGAATAAAGGAGGATTACTTGAAGCTTTTGAGGAAAAGTCTAAACTACAATGATTCCTCAGCAATTTACATTAACGGAAAAGAAATAATGGAGCAAGTTGAAGGACTAGATATAAAGGAATTGAAAGGTGAAATTGGCAACGCAAAATTTGAATTGAGTAGTAATGGAATACTCCAAGTAAAATTTAAGCCAGGATCAAGGCTTACTTCAGTATCATCAAGCCTCATTTCCATAGGGGTAAAGAGATATTTTGACTCTGTAGGGATAAACGAGGATGCAATCTTTATACCTTCTGCTAGAAGTGAAATAGAATTGGTTAATGAGACGAATATGGAATATTCAGTTTTTTTGACTGACCTAGGGGAGATGTTTGCCTTAGACAGCTGTTACCCAATTGCTGGGCTTGATTTATCTGTTCAGCAGTACATCCTTCATTTTAATAACGCAAAAGAGAAATTGCCCAATGGTCATGTCCTTGACCTTCTAAAAGCTATCACTGGTTTAAGCGTTGAAAATGGAAAGATTGTATTTAAAGAGAAATGGGGAGAGATAAGACCTTCTCACGCCTCTGTAACAATAAAAGAGATAGTAAGGATTTTATTGCCTCTTGCAGACGTCCAAACCCCAGCCTTAGTTTTTATTGAAGAGCCAGAGGCTTATCTTCACCCAACTTATCAGATTTTACTCCTCCTAGTGCTGTTAAGCCTAGTCCAACACGGTTATAAGTTTGTTATTGAAACGCATAGCGACTTATTAGTCTCATTCCTTAGTGTAATGAGTAAAGAGGGGGTTGATGAACTACTAAAGAGAATATTCGGCTATGAACCCCTCCCTGCCTATGTCCTGAAGGAGGCTGAAAAGACGTTAAAGGGGATAAAGGCTTATCAATTCGAAAAGGGGACTGCAAAAGAAATCCCTGCCAATGAATTGGCCTATAACTCCCCTGGAAAACAAGTAATGGGTAACATTGTAATGTTTGAGCTAAAGGGAGGAAGAGAAGACCAATAAAGGTTTTTTGCAGAAATTAAGAAGATGAAAATTATAGTGAGAAAAGGGGAGAAAGTAAGAGTGCTTGGACGTGATGAAAAATATAAGAAGCAAATGTTAACCTTTTTAGATGTCATTAAGGAAGATGAGGCATTTACATTTGATGATGTAATTGACAAATTCCTTGAGGTTATTAAAGCAAAGATGAAATCAGAAGAGGATGAGAAGAAACTGGTAAAGAAGATAGCTGAGATGTTATTGAAAAGAAATTAGTTTTCCTTTGTTTTGACTCTTTAGTTTATCACTAACTATCAGATCATCTATCACTAATTGCTATCCTAGACAATTAAATACTCAGATCCTTGCTTTCCTTTAACGAGTAGCAGTTAATTTCAAAATTAAGCTAAAGCATCTCTATATAGAGAGATAAACAAAAAACTACTATTAGCAAGTAAAGAGTAGCATGGTTACTTTTCTTGTTAGCCACCTAAGTAAGTTTGATGGTCAAAGCAAAGCAGTGTTAAACTTTGCCAAAGGTCTTTCTAAACACTTCAAAGTGAGAATTATTAGCTATTATAAGGTTGACCCCAGGCTACAAGAGGAAATAAAAGGGTTTGAAGTTGTCTCCTTGGCTACAAGAGGAGGAAGTATAACTTCCCTAGCGTTTGAGTATTTGTTTAATAAAATGAGCAAAGATATGGCTAAGCACATTGATAACGTTAACGAGAAGTTCATTGTAGCAAATGATGATTTAACTAACGTTGTTTCTTTCGTTAAAGATCCCTCCAACCTTGTTTATTGGAGCCAAGGTGCTTTAGCCTCGCTCTTTATGTGGCCCCCCTTTTACACTAGGGGATACTCTGTGAAAAAGCTCATGGGATATTTTGCTTCCTCTTACAACCTAAGGTTACACAAGGAAGTGAAAAAATACAACATCGTTTTAGCTAATAGCAAAACATCAGCAAACATCATCTCTCTCTTTTATGATAGACCCCCCAGTGAGGTTATTTATCCTCCTCTAGACGTTGAGTACTACTCTAGTCACGCTAGGAAAAAGGTAGAAGAGAAATACGTTTTGGCTTTCGTGAAAAGAGGGTATAAAAGTGACACTGAGTTACTAGAAAAGTTGGCAAAAAAGGTTAAGATGAAAGTTATTGGTTTTAGGATTGAGGGAGCAGAAGCTTACTTTAACATCTCCGATGAGGAGTTGAGAGAGCTTTACTGTAACGCTTATGCCACTCTTTACCCAATAAAGTTTGAATACTTTGGTTATATTCCAGTCGAGTCGATGGCTTGTGGAACCCCAGTTATTGCTTATAGGTTTTCTGGAGGTCCTGCAGAGACAATTGTTGACCAAGAGACAGGTTGGCTTGTAAATGATGAGAAGGAGTTCTATCAGAAAGTGATAGAGGTGTGGGAGAATGGTTATGAAGATAAAACGAGGGAAAAAGCTGTGGAAAGGGCAAAAGAATTCTCTATAGAGGACTCAGTAAGAAGTTAATGAAGTATTTGAGTTAATGGCTAATGTGTTTAGAATATGTCATAAAAAGATGCTGACAACCTTTCTTAGTGAAGAGGGAGTAAAGCCAAGAATTATCTCTTTTTCCCTTTTTTCGAAAACGCCTAGAAGTTTGAAAATTACAAAGATTATTACCACATATACAACGTCGAGGTAAGTTGGGTCTACAAATAACTCAAAGATCAAAGTTATTGGAAGGAGAGATAGAAGGATCCATTCTTTTTTAGTAGGATGAAACACTTTCTCCTTTATAACGTAGTATAAAGCAAAAGAGGTAGAGATTATACCAACAATTAGCTGAGAGTAAGCCCCTCCCGATATACCTATTCTTGGGATTAAAAGGTAAGAAGTGAGAAGTGTTGTAAAAGCGTTTATGACAGAGAGGATTAGAAATGGTCTTAAGCTCTTATTAAAGGAAATCAAAAACGTTGTAAGTGTGATAATAGGCGCTGATAGGGTAGTGATTAGCAAAAGGATTATCATGGGTTTTATACTTTCTACATAATCGGGAAAAAGCTTAGGAATTAAAATTACTGCAGAAGGAAGGGAAATTGTCACAACGAGTAAGGTTAAAAGAGAAGTAACCTTAAATGAGAGACGAGAGATTAAATTTTCATCTTTTCCTAAA
The DNA here is from genome assembly GCF_059755235.1 of Sulfurisphaera sp. Classification (NCBI taxonomy): domain Archaea; kingdom Thermoproteati; phylum Thermoproteota; class Thermoprotei; order Sulfolobales; family Sulfolobaceae; genus Sulfurisphaera; species Sulfurisphaera sp. The sequence continues at coordinate 57,986 of NZ_DBPRYF010000010.1, read as the reverse complement.
GCTTTGTAATAAGAGGAAGTTGGTAAAAGGACATTAGTGAGACTATTAATAATCATTGAAGGTACGTTAGCAACTAAAGCAGCAAATTGATAAAGTCCGAGATAATAACTTCCTAACAAGAAAGAAGTAGTAACTCTATCACCTTGACTAGCCAAAAAGTTTGTACTACTAGACAAATATAAAGTTAAACTCATCTTGAAAACCTTTTTGAAAATATTGAGATCTAACCTCAATGGTATACTATTTAATGCTCTATAAATGATGAAGAAACCAACACCACTAGCTAGTAATGCGCCAAGTGTCCATATACCTATGAAGAGGTAAATGTTTTTAAGAAGAACTGCTATGATTGAAACTGCCCATCTAATTATTAAGAAAACAGTTCCTAGTACAGTATTTTCAGTGAACTTATTCATTCCGATAAGAATACTCCCATTATATAGATTATACACATACAAAACTAAGTAAGGTATCGCAAGCTTGACATATGTAGGAAATAGTAAAAGTATTAAAAAAGCTGGAGAGACAATAAAAGGGGTTAAAAGTACTGTCGAAATAAAACTCTTATCGAATTCTTTTCTTGCGTACATATAACTTACTTCTCTACTTACTATATTGGGATTAAGAATCATGAAAAATGAGGCAGAAATTATCTCTAGAAGCTGAATAATTGCTACCTTTCCAAAGAAAGCAGGGTTAGTAATTTTTGCAGTAACAATGAAGAAGACCAAAGCAACTATAATGTTAACGGTGGCCAAGCCCAAGTTCTTAAGAGCATTTACTATTGGATTCATTTACCTCATACTAGTTTTCATGTTTAGATTTAAAACTTTCTAAGGCTTTTTGTATAGCCTAATTATCTGCAACGAGACAAACATTATTATCCTATATTTAAACTCCTAAATAACTACTGGTATTTAATCGAAAATAAAGAGTGTGGCCGTTTGATTCGTGCTTTGTATAATTTTTTGTCAAACATTAGATAAAAACAAATACGAAGTTGTCATAGTTAAAAAGAAGACAAAAAAAGTTGGCAATTATGTTAGAGAAGTGAAAAAGTAACAATGTCTAATGAAAGGTGTCTATGACCTGAGATAATTCTGGGTCTAAAGAAACTAAAGGAGACGTTATCTTTTTGCTTAAAAACGATAACTGTTTATATTAGATGGACGTTTGATCGAAGATGATGTTTCATGAGTTTCCTCATGTAATAGTATCTAAAGTTGTCATTCCAACGTCATCTCTAGTAAGATCCTCCATGAGCTTCAATAATAGACGGCATTTGAGTAAGTCTTAATTTTTATATATTCTTTCACTCATCCTCTTATTATGAATCCATCCATTTCGGTCATAATCCCAGTATTTAATAGAGTCGACTTTGTTAATGAGGCCATTGGTTCAGTAATAAATCAAACGCTTGAAAAAGAAAAGTATGAGATCATAGTTGTAACTAATGTTGATACTCCTTTAAAAGACGGTATAAAAATAGTAAAGTCAGAAAACAAATGGCAAGGCGCCTTTATTTATGATGGAATTAAGGAAGCACGGGGCGAAATAATTTGTCCGCTCGATGATGATGATTTATTTTTGCCAAACAAGTTAGAAGTAGTCTATGAAGTATTTAAGAAGAATAGAAATCTTGGTTTATTCAAGCACCCCGCGATGCTTAGGAATTATTTAGGGAGAGAATTTACGCCTCTAATGCTAAAGAATCCCTTATACATTTCGAATTCCACATTAAATAAGAAAATAATGGAAGAAATTTTACGGCTTGGGGTAGGATGGAATAGCTCAACTCATTGCTTTAATAAAAATATGCTTTTAGAGTACAAAGATTGTTTAAAAAGAATCAAATCGTCAGTTGATTCAATAGCATATCTTTTTCTTTCCAGATCAGAAATAATGATTTGGGACTCTCCGTTATCGATATATAGGATACATAAATCTCATGACTATTTATTTAGTGAAAGCGGTTTAAAGAAACTTAATGAGCGCAATAAGAAACACTATGACGACTATATTACTATAAATGATTGCATAAATAATGAAATAGTTCGCTCGTTAATAAGTCGTATGATAGCACTTAAGAAAATACAAATAAAGTATTATGATATTAATAACGAAGAGGATTTGAAAATTACCTTAAGGGATATATTTTTGGCCCAATCTATGAACAGATTTGCTTTTTTAGCTTACATTTCAACTTTCTTCCCCTCGTCTTTAAGAAAGATTGCAATCAGATATGCTCTCAAGCGCTTAAGGAGACAATTAAACTTAGATAGTTAATAACAAAATTTTAGAATAATTTCGTTTAAATTCTTAATAATATTAAAGTAATTTTTCCTTTAAAAATAGGATTATTAAGGCTATTAAGAAGACTATCGCTGATACAATTGAAATCGATGAATACTTCTGATATTCTAACTGTGGGGTATAAAAGAGTATAAGTGTGTAACTTCCAGATTTATTTATTACCCATCCGTTAGCATAACTCAAAACCTCTACGTGGGTAGAATTTGCGCCAATAAGTGACCATCCAGTGTTGTAAGTCTCTGCATAAACAAGGAGATAGGGCTGTGTAGCATTATGTACGTTTACTATTATTTCATATGGAGATATTATTTTATAGTCGGTGTTTATGAAATTAGCGTTATCAACCCATGAGGAGTTGGGGTTAAATGTTTTTCCATTTCCTAAGAGATCTATTGGTTCTGTATAAACCAAGGGCAAAGTTTTATTAACTTCATAAATTGCGTAAATGCCTATCTGCTTAACGAACCTTAAGCTATGTGTGGCATTTAAGTTTTCCTCCAATAGATATGGTGTTTGTGGAGTTATTGGAAGTGGGCTCCAAAACTGCTTATTTTGAGTAACAACAACAACATATTTGACGCCAAAAGCAGCAAGCTCATTAGCTAGGTTTACTGTATTATTTCCATATACTTGAGAATTAATTATGTAATATATCGAAGTATCATTCCCTGGCAAATAGGTGCCCGAAATAGCTGAGATGCCCATGAATCTAAAAATATCTGTTGCATAATACCATGGGGTTCCCACTAACGGGCCCTGCATTGGGAGCTCGAGAATTCTTTGCCAAGGCTCCAAATTTTGCTTAAAGAATTTTTCAGCTTCATACTGATATTCTGGAACGTGGATACGTGAAGAGGGACTCCCATGACCATTGGTTGGTTGAGTTGCCCACGCCCCAGTTATGGCACTTGTATTTGCAATCCCAAAGAAGAGCATCAATAAAATTATCATAGCCCCTACATAAATTCCTATATTAACCCTTTTTACTGGTATTTTCTTTATTGATACCTTCTCTGCTAAATATTTTAAACCTACTGGAGCAAGAACTGAAGTTACTAAAGGTGCCACAAATCCAAAATCCATTGTTAAAGTTACAAATGGCCTAAAAAGAATACTATGTAACCATAAATAAGCAAAAATTGGACCAAATGGGCCATTTGTCCCTGCAATTATTGGGGTAAACACAAGTTCAAGGAAGAGCAGATAGTAAACATGAAATTTTAGATCAGAATTATCTTTTTTTACTGTTAGAAAAGGTATTATAGATAAGATTATCAATACTAGATAAAAATCAACAGTCAGAGTAGGTGTCTTGTACATTCCTGCCATTGCGCTAAGGTAGTTTGTATTTTCACTATTCCCCACAACCCATCCCCACCATGGTGTATTAGTTAAAGAAGCTGAAGCCTCTGATGAAGCTATAACTCCGCTTATATTTCTCAATATAGCTATAACTGTAGGAAGGCTTACAAGAATTGTTCCTATTATAAGTAATAAAATATATGCAAAGGTTACTCTTATTTTAGGCCTAAAATGCAGTATAAGACCTACTATATAAGTTATAAAAATAAATAACAAAGGCTCAACCCAAACCCAGCCTAATGAAGGTCCCATAAAAAATACAACAATGAAGATTCCAAGCAACTCTTTAATAGGAAATCTACCAGTTTTTAGGAATTTGAGCGACCTATAGATGAGTAACATAAGTAATGGAAGGACAGAATAAAAGTAAATCTGGCTGTACAACTCTCCCAACCAAGAATAAATGTAGTAACTTAACATATAAAGAACGGCCGACATAATGGGCGCAAAAGAGCTTTTTAATTTATATTCGTATATAGATTCGGTAAAAGCCAGCATTGAAAGACCACTCAAGCTCAGGAACATGACTTCAATTAAGTACTCCGTCATCTGCAAACTAAGTCCAATTATATCATGTAAAAAATAAAAGGGGGGAACAATAACTACATAAGCGGGATTATTCCCGCTACCTGTACCGATGTTAAAAGCCCATGAAGATAAAAGATTTTGCATGTAATATGAAGGGCTAAATGGTAAAAACTCATCTCCATTATAAATTAAGTACTTTGTTGGATCCCCAAACCACCTATAAACCACAATAGCTGATAAAGCTATTATTGCTATTACTTCATATAGAACGCGTCTTTCGATTCCTAGAAAGGTTGGCGTGCCTCTAGTTTGCATACTTAATTTACCTACTATTTCTTTAAATATTTAAGGTTATACCTTTTGAGCAGGCCATCCGCTGTTCCTTCAAACACTGCTTTAAGACCTTCCCAATTTCTCAGCTTGAGAGCATTATAAGAATAATAACCTACATAAATAGGCAAACTTAATAAAAACGTAAACTTCTGCAATCCTTCATCAAGATCCATATGAAAGGTTATCTTACTTCTTAAGGCATAATAATATCGCATTTGATTGTAACCTTTTGATCCTTCATGGTCATGGTATACCCTAGCTGACCCGTCAACAATGATTTTGAACCCCATTTTCTTAATTTTATATTGTAAATATCCATCCTCTCCGTTAAAGGGAATCTTTTGAGGAATAAGCCCTGCTTTTAATGCCAGATCTCTCCTTAAGGCGAAGCTATTTGCTGCACCATCTACCTCTAGAAATTTTCCATTTAATTCTTCACATTTTCTATCGACATAGAGATATTTGGTTCTTCTCATATACTTAGTGTATATGGTTCCAGCATACATAATAGTATCGGGCTCTGAATAGTAGCACGTTACGGGAGCAACTACTCCTGCATCATTTATCTCATCAAAATCCTTGACAATTTTTTCTATGGCATAAGGATCAACTACATTGTCATCATCAACCATAAATACTATATCCCCACTTGCCGCTGTAATGCCATCGTTCCTAGATTTCCAAACAAGGGTCTCTGTCTCATGCCTTATATATATTACTTCTGGAAATTCACTTTTTATTACCACATCTGTGCCGTCAGTGGAAGCATCGTCTACGACTATTATCTCAAAGTCCTTATGTGTAGATTTTTTAAGTGAATTTAGTAACCTTCTTAGCTTTTCCTTGCGATTATAAGTTGGTATTACTACTGAGACTTTGGACATTATGCGGTATAAAGAATTTTTGTATTTATATATTTACAACTTAAAACGTATCTCTCCTAGTTGCCATTAAACCTATCCATATATGCGGGAAATGGTAGTGTTTGTCGGAAAAACGGATTTAATATCAATATCCATGCCTACTGACATCGCCTTATCAAAGACATTCTTTTTTGGCATGCTGGAACCATGAGTTAGGTAAAGCATAGATGTCAAGTCCATTATAGTGAATCCGTAGATGATAACCTTATCATGTGAATGGTTGATCTTAGACATTGTTACTACTATTACTATTATTGTCCTCATCATCCCCTTTCTCCAACTTTACCATGTCCACTTTTACATATGACTCATAGTTCTTCTTTATGGTTAACGAAAATACAGCTCCGTCTCTAAGTGTATATAATTCTTCTATTTCTAGTCTAAAATAATACTAGAACTAAAGCCTTCATTATTAACTATTCTGAAGATTTATTATTATAGAAACCAATCTGAGACAGAGGTAAAAATTTATATTTTGACAGTTAATGATCATAATTTATTATTAAAAAAGGTGTAATATTTTCTTACTTGTGACAACGAGATTCTAACTTATGTCCTTTTTACTTGTGGATTTAAAGTTTTGTAATTAAGAAATCCATTATTCAAATATGCCTATCCCTTACATTTCTGTCATTATCCCAGCTTATAATCGTATTCAATACATTGGTGAAGCAGTAAACTCTGTGCTAAATCAGACATTAAGTAGAGATAAGTATGAAATTGTTGTAGTTACAAATATGGATTTGCCAGACAGAGAAGGAGTAAAAATAATAAAAAGTAATGAAAGGTGGCAAGGTCCAATGATTATTCAAGGAATTGAAGAGGCTAGAGGTGAAGTAATAGCTCTACTTGATGATGACGATCTTTTCCTTCTAATAAGCTAGAAGTTTTATATAAAGTTTTTAAAGAGCTAGAAATTGGGTTTTTCAAAAATCCTATAAAATATATAAATGATAAAGGCAAGGAATGGTTAGACCCTCTTCCTAAAGAGCCAATAACAATATCATATAAAAATTTGAAATCAAGTATATTAAATGAAATTATTAGTAAATACCAATTAGCATTTAATAGTACTTCTATGTCCTTTAGAAAGAGAGATATAAGCAAATATTTAAACTATTTGAAAGAAGTCAAACTGGCAGTAGATACATTTATAAGTCTTCTTTTTCTATTTACAAATGAAGTTATGATATATAATAAACCACTAACAATATATAGGATTTGATCGGGGAATACGTCAAATAAATTAATAAATCTAGATCAATATATACAACATAGAAGCTCTTTTAAGAGATTATATTATGAAGACTACTTGACCCTATGTAAAGCTCTTAAAAATTCAAGTTTTAGTGAGCTACTGGAAAAATGGATAAAGTATGAGAAAGTTTCTCTAAAACTTTGGAGTAAAAACACAAATGAGATAAGAGTGACTTTAAAGGACGTATTAGATGCCGCGCTCATATATAATTCGAAATTTCCTAAATTGATGATATTACTAGTTTATTTGGCTTCATTTATGCCTTATTCCTTGAGGAAAAAGCTTATTTTTGAGCGTATATTTAAAAATGAGCTTAGGAATTTAAAAATTATATGATATTTATGGTGTTAAACCTAGTAAGCATTGAATATGTAAATGTACCTTACTTTATTAGGTCCAAAGACATGGTGTCTCTTATGAGGATTTAAGTTACGAACTTCCTCCTCACCCTTCTGTCCTTATTCTTGTTCATGATATGAGGAAATTTCTGCTTAGTACTATTAGTTCTATTTTGTCTTAAGGCTTTTCTGAAATAAATTTTAAGTTCTTAGGACTAACTATGATCCGGACAAAGAAATTAATAGGAAAGCTTGAAGAACTCTACAATTAACGAATTTGTTATATATAAACAAAAAGGAAAGGAATTGTGGACATGAATAAAGAGTAGTAAATTAGTTTTAAACTATTTTCGATTTCCATGAGGGTTATTTTACTAAAAATTTTCTAAACCAATATTCTATTAAAGAATAATATCTCTTATGAAAATATTATAAATTTTAAACCAACAAGAGATGTTTTTATATTTGTGAGATTTAAGCAAGAGTGGATCATATTATCATAAACTTGACGATTAAAAGTTATTCAAGCTAATTTCCCCAAAGAAGTAAAACTATTTATTTTAAAAGAGCATGAGGTTTTAATATGATAATGCCCTTTTTTGTAGCCAAAACGCTAACCTATATGCCATTTTTTTTAATGGAATGGGAAGAAACGACGCCAAATAAGCAAAAATAGCGTATCTATTTACTGTTGATGCTAAAAATACATCTCTAGTGCTAAGTTGGACCGCTCTGTCCCCTGAGAATTTTGCCAAAATTTTTTCAAAAGCTAGATATTGTTTAGACAAATGTTCAATCCTTGTGCCTTTTACGGCATTGAAAATTACCTCATGATCTCTATAGAACAGCATATGAAGTTCATTGAATTTCTTTATAAATCCTTCGAAATCTGACAGTTCAAAATATGTGTTTAAACCAGTAACTCTATATATAGAAAGAGATGAGTTCCATATCATAACGTCATACCTTGAAAGAAAATACAGTCCGATAAACATGTCAACTAATATTTTCACTTCACGGATAAGCCCGATATAATCTAATAAAGGATTTTTTCTAAAACATAAAGTGGAATTGTAAAAACATGTCTCATATCTTAATGCTTCATTTATGAATTGCTTGTTAAGAATGGAATTGTGAATGTAAATTGGATTTTTGGGTGTTGGAGAAGGGGCCAATGGAGATTGTTTTTGCCCTATATATTTTACTCTTATCATTGGATTCTTAAATAGCCCCAGCTCAGGGTGTTCCTTAAATGCTTCGTATACGGTTTCCAATTTGTTATGGAGAAATAGGTCGTCGTCTTCAAGGAGACATATTATCTCTCCCTTTGCATTTAGTATTCCTTCAGCAATCTTTGGCCCCAACCACCTTTCATTTGATTTTATTATCTTAACTCCTTCACTTTTTGGCAAATCTACGTTAGTTACAACAATTATTTCATACATATCCCTATCTAACGCTTGGTTTAAAACAGAGTTTATTGCTTCCCCTACGTATTGAGTTCTGTTATACACTGGAATTATTACTGAAATATATGGATTCACAGTAGTAGAAATATTGTAATATTATTAAATTTATCTAGTTTTCTGTCTTTTCTTAATATGGTCAACACAAAGGTAGGGATAAAAGGATTAATAACCTTTGTTTTATCCTCTTTTCTAATTCTCTTCTTGTCTCCCTTGTTTCTTTATATAGAAAAGAAGCTAAACTCCTTTACCCTGCCGCAATTAGCACTGTTATTCCAGTTTTTTCTTACTATCACGCTCGTAAGCTCTCTATTTATAGTATAAATTATGTATTTCCTTGTGTGAGGTAGAGTCTTTGACTATTTTTGTCCTCAAATAAGATCGCTTGGAGGTTGTTAATAAACTATTGTGAGGCTTTAATCAATTGAATAAAGCAAATGGAAGTTTGCCCTTGAGTTGTAAGCCGAGCTACTATGTGCCTGTATATCAGGTGAGATGAGATTGGAAGCGATAAATATATAATATATCCTCAATATTTAGCCTTCCCAGAAAGATTTGCCCTTAGGATCCTTTCCTTACTAACAAAGCAAATGATGGATTCGCCAGAGAAAGAATAGTAGAAGAAGAAATATTGAAGTTTATATAGAATTAGTTATCAAAACAAACTTCTAGTGACAATTTTAAAGATATATTCAAGGCATATAATTCTCGTTTAGACATGTAACATTATGACAAAGGAAAAATTTGTGTCATTCACAGAACTTATATTAAGATAAATGCAATCTCGAAATGGGATATAAAAGAACTTTTTGAATGTATGTTTACGAAATTCGGAGTTTATTTTTCCTTAATTGTTTAATGGAGCAAAGGAGAATATAGGTTTATTAATACTTCAATCCTAAGCTTATAGTAAAGAATTCTTGAGTAGTTTACTATTATTTAAATCAATTGCTTTTTTAATATGTTCTTCCAGAATCTTTACTTGCTGTGAATAGGTAAATTTAGATGCTGTTTTTAATCCGTTTTCTATTAATCTTTTTCTTAGTGCTTCGTCTTCAATCAATAATGAAATTTTCTCAGCTAGCATTTCTATGTTACTAGGCTCTACAATCAAAGCATTATAATTATCAATGGCAAAGTCCTCTGTTCCATAGGGTGTTGTAATAACAGCACAACCACTTGCCATTGCCTCCAATGGTGGTAATGGGAAACTTTCATATGTGGAAAATGTTATTTGTATGTCCGAGTTGGAATACAATATAGCAAGTTGTTCGTCGGTTAAATTTTTATGAAATATAACGTTTTTATTATCAAAATTTATACCTTTTGGTGGTTTAGAACCATAAAAATGAAGAATAATTTTTTTATCAGGGATTTTTTTTCTTACTAAGTCATAGGCTTTATATATTCCCATCGCATTTTTCCAACCTCCTTTTCCTAATGCTACTATATTTATAACCTTACCATCTCCTTTAGGTGCATTTCGAGGATGAAAAATATCGTGCTCTACTGCATTATACACGATAGGATACTCAATGCCAGTAACTGAAGCTATTTTTCTTTGAAGCCAACTAGAATTGACCACTTTATAAATTGGAAGAAAGTAAGTATCATATACAAATTTTTTCATGATAGGATCGTCGAACATAATAGTTTCAAAGTGTTGTATGTGGTAAAAAGGAGTAGATCCATCAACGCTTTTCCAGCTAGCTGCATAAGCAGATGGAGAGAATGTAGCAACATGAACATCAGCCTTAGGAGACATATCCATTAATTTTTTGATCATTTCTACTCTATAAATTAAGTTTCTATTTTTATTAAGTTTACTTAATAAATAAATATAACCGGAATAAAATTTTGTTGCTGATATTATTTTTATATCTTTTGAGAAAGGGAACCAATTGGTATAATACAAAGTTGTTAATGTAACTTCATGACCAAGTTTGGCTAATTCGTTCATAAAGTTAAATAGTACACGCACCCCTCCAGTTTTTGGTGTGCTAAAAATCATATAATTTATTTTAAGTAATTCCATTAATTTTCCCCTTTATTCGATCTCAATAATAACTTTATGAACTATGTTAATACCGCAAATAATAAGTGTTTCTATAATAATCCTTATGTATAAACTGACACATAATATTCTATATAATAAAATAGTATTGTTGTTATAGGGATACCTACAAGTAGGGTTAAAAGAGCAAGTAACTTTTGTTCTACACTCTTTTCTATTTCCACTTATTATGTCCCTTATTTTTGTGTCCCGAAATAAAAGTGAACTTATCCCCTTTACCACTAATAAGTGAACTTACTCAGCTTTTTCTTACTGCCACATTCGAAAACTATCTGTCCATAATACCGATTGTACATTTCCATGTATGACTGGCTCTCTACCTCTATGTTATTATTTCATACGAAGAAATATAAACCTAATTCTTCTTTACTCGCTTATGTTATTTAATATAACGTTATCGCATAAAGTCTACAACCTTATGATTTCCTAATAGTTGGGAGGAATCCTTTTTAATTAGTTTATTTTTCATTTTTAATCACTAAGATGCTTATATGTAAGGTTTGTATAAATTAAGTAGAGTAACTCTTGTTAATCGTTTGTATTGATGCTCGCAAAAATTATATGAACTTGGAAGCTTAACCTTTAATGTTTAAAGTCTTAAGTCTTACTTAATTCTAGGTAATGTATCAACTAAGATTAGAGGCAGTAATACTGAATCAGCCCACTCAACTAGCTTTAAAGGGTTTTACCCTCAGTAATACATTCTATATCTCTTAGCGTATATGAAAAGTCGATAGTAATCATCAACTTAGTTAGCTAAGATCGAGAACAGTTACCGAGTTCACAGTCTATAGCTAAAGGATATTTGGAACCAAGGAAAGGATTTGTACTAACACTACGATATCTATTGGTAACGACTTGGCATATGAGATATCAGTTAACTCAAATATAATTTGATTATTTTTAATAGCTTTTAAAATTCTAAATTTTAGTCCTTTTCCAAATACTATTTTAAACCCGTAGTCTTATAATAAACCAGAATAGGTTCTGAACATTATTGTGATATTTAGGATCATGCTGTTAATTAAATCAAAACAAGAAAATGAGTTTAAGACGGAATATTTAAAACCTTCTCAATCTAATTTGAGCAGCCATGTTCCTCTTCTTACTATTTTTATTATATGGTTTAGCGTTACCGTTTCCAACTTGTTTAACTATCATTATTATTTAAACCTGATGACCTATGATTAGGCTAACGAATGTATCTATAGAAATATATACTTCTAAATTAGGTAGAATAGCAACAAGCAAACGAGTACTTAAAATATGAAAGGCATAACTGTTAAATGCAACATTTAATAAGGAGATTAAAAAGAAATAAGGTATGAGCTTAATCGAGATAATATCTCGTTATAAAAAAGCTTATCGAAACTGGGTTTCCGTGTTGTATAATATATATAAAGCTAGAAATTTAAGCGATAAATCGAACTATAAAATAAAGGTTATTCTTAGGAGTAATGAAAAAATGCGTGAAGTTAATCTTGAATTAGCATTCTTTTACACTATTTTACTTAAATATCCTAATATTAAACATATTGACATAAAAATAATGAAATTTCTTTTACATTTAAGGGATTCGAGCTAGAATTTATTGAACCTTGGAACGGGGATCTTGTCGCAGTTTTCGCTAATGAAGAGTACAATTTTTTAGATCCAAAAAATGAGGTAGTTATTGACATAGGAGCTAACATTGGTGACACTCCTATTTATTTCTGCGTTGAAGGAGCCAGACAAGTCATTGCATTAGAGCCTTATCCTTACACTTTTAAATTACTCTCTGAAAACGTAAACATAAATGGTTGTACAGATAAAATTATATCGCTAAATGCAGGATATGGCAAAGATGGATTAATGAGAATAGATGAAAACTTCATACCAAATTCTTCCTCTGATTTGAAAGAGAGCAAGGACGAAAAGGGTATGCTAATAAATCTGTATTCTTTAATAACGATACTTTCAATGTTTAATATCAAAGAGGCAGTGTTAAAAATGGATTGTGAAGGATGTGAATACAATCTATTAAATGAAGACAGAGATACAATAAGAAGGTTCAAAAGAATTCAAATTGAATATCATTATGGTTATGAAGAATTGTATAATTATTTAAAAGATAATAATTTTGATGTAAAATATACAGAGCCTAGGAGTAGTTACAATCCCTATGCGTCCAATCCTAGTATGAAAGTAGGCTATATTTATGCCACAAGAAAAGAAAACTAAAATTGTAATTTTATAGCACTTATAATTTCAAGTTCTTAGAAATCCTCAACAAAAGTAAACGTTAATTTGATAAGGGATCTTGCCGTATTTATGTATATTAGCCATGTTAAAGGTTAATTAGACGTATTCATATTTACTAGTAGTATTTAATCTTGGTAAACTCTATATTCACGTCTCTCATAGCTTAGACATTTAAATTCTCTTTCATCATGTATAAGAAAAGTTTACAATACTACTTCTTATTTAGTTTTATTATTTCTCTCCAGGCCGACACTCCAATTAGGAAACCAGTTATAACAATTAGCGTTACTTGAATAATTGGGAACTGTAGCTTGATATTTGAATTATTACTAGTAGATACCGTAATTACCTTGTAAACGTTATATGCAGGATAAGTTATATTTACTGTAGCTGGTGAATAGAGCTTTAGTGATAGGTTTCCGCAACTACCAAAACCGGAAGTGTAGTCTTTGTCATTTACGTAAACGATATAATGTGCTGGTATATTAGCTATTACATAAAACTTAAGGGGAAGTACAGTATCAGTATCAGTTCTAATACCCACATATCCTATACTGTCCCAAGGTACTCCAGTATTATATTTCACAAGATAGGTAGAGCCATTAATAATGATTGAGTAGACGCATACAGAGTCATTCTCACTTTTTGTGAACATAACTGTATAATTACCAGAAGTAAAAGTTGGTAATTCAGTTAATGCTTGGTACCAACCATTTAGTTTATCTAACCAGAGTATTCCGCTCCAAGCCACTAAAATTTCATAAGTTCCCATTTGTCCATCTCTGCTTGTTAACGAGAAATTAGAACTGTAAAGTACAATCCCTGGATTACCCGAAATTTCACCTACAACTTTCCCTTCAAATGATACTACTAATTTAGAGGCATTGGTCATATTTACTTTATCAACAGCCCAATATTCCCCAAATCCTTGATAGGCGGTGTGATTATCAATTTTCAATATTTTAGTCCCAGGCGTAACATGCTGAAAGTTTGTCGAGTTAATTATTGTACTTGCTAAAGAGAAAGCTATTGTAAAGCTTTGCCCCCAATAAACGCTCTTAGGATGATTTACTTCGATTACGTAATTTGCTGAAAGCACGGAAGACGGCAAGATGATTAACGTCAAGAAAAGCAGAGATAGTAGCAACTTATGCATAAAAATAAACAGTGATATAGGTTTATAAAAAGCTCTGATAAGACTTAGCTAGGTTAGCACAAAGCTAAACTTTTTATTCGTTAATCTCTTTTATCTTCGTGGAATACAAAGAAGTAATTGCAGGCTCCCTCCTTATCCTTTCTTCATTCTTCCCTCACTACTTCCTTTCTTCTCTCTTTCTTATTTACGCCTTTGCCTCCTTCTTTAGGCTTAAGTATTTCCCTCCCTTTGTTTCAGTAATTCTTCTTTTTTTCTCTCCTTTACACGCCCTTCTTTCAATTCTTCCTTATCCTCTCCTCTTTGTAGATAAGAAGCTAAGTATCTCTTATTTTCTCTCTCTAGCTCTCTCTTTCCTATTTGACGATCTCTTACTTCTTCTTTCTCTTTCAACTTTAGAAAGACGAGGAGTATTTTTATCGGGTTTATCCCTTTTAGTTTCCTCTGTGCTGATCCCTTCTCTAGGAGATAAAGCTTATATGTTGTTAGTTGCAGGCGTTATTTCAGCCCTTGTAGAGGATAGACTTTCACCTAGAATTTCTTTCGTTGCTATTTCTTCTTCTCTTTTAGTCAACTTTCATCTTTACTTCCTTCTCCCCCTAACTCTCACTTTCTTCCCTTAGCTAGCAATTCCTTTTGCTTACTTTAATCCCTACTTACTTTTTCTTACTCTTAAAGTGCTGGAAAAGAAGTTTAAGTATGCTTCTGCCCTCCCTGCTCTGTTTTCTTTTCTTTTACCTTCTCTTTCTCTAGTTGATAAGAGACGAACAGCGTTATATCTCATTCCGCCTCTAGTTATCGACGTTTATTTCTTTCTTTCAGGCAACTATAACAACGTCGTGTTTCTGTCCCTTTCTCTTATCTTTCTCCTTGCCGTTTATCATTTACCAGTGAAGTCGATTGTTAAGACACTTTACCGCATTTACCCATCTTTAATTTCTCTATCACTACTTCTCCTTGCTGTTTATTTCTATTTCTTCAATTTGATGTACTTTGCCCTTTTTTCTTTAACCGCAATTGCAATAGTTTTTCCCTACGAAGTGAAAATTAAGGGATTGGCTTTTGCCCTTCTTTCGCTAATTAACCCATTTGCTGGTGTCTCGGTTTCCCTCTTCGAATACCCAGCCTTCTCTTTGTTAGTACCCATAGTTGGCTATTTTGTGTTTCACTACTCACTGTTAGGTTTTATCTTCATTTTAATTGGCTCTCTTTTACATTACATGAAAGACGTAAAACTGAAGCTCAACCACTTGTTCCTAGCTGTTTCCGGAACTTACTTTGTCTACTCCCTTTCCGTCTTCTTTTCTGGTGACGTAATAAAATCAACGTGGTATCTTTCTTTCTCTCTAGTTTTCTCACTCTTGACACTGCTTATCAAGGCAAAGACTCAAATAGGGGCAAAAGAGTTAATAGCTTTTGTTTTATCCTCTTTCCCGTTTCCCTTTCTATCTCCCGTTTTTCTTTACCTAGGAAAGAAAGTAGATTTATTCCCCTTATTACTGATTAGTGGTCTCTTTTCACTTTTTCTTACTGTTACATTCGTAAATTATCTCTCCATAGTACCGATTATACATTTCCACGTATGACTGGCTCTCTACCTTTATATTTATTGCCTCATTAAGGAGAAAAGTAAAACCTAATTCTTCCTTTGCTTAGTTATGTTATATGATATAACATTTCACATAAAGCCTATAACCTCATGCCTTCCTAATGATTAGGTGAAATCATCTTAATAAGTTTATTTTTCATTTTTAATTATTTAGAATATTCATATACATGGGTTGTATAAATGGAGAGAGGAACCCTTGTTAAGAGGTCTGTCAAGTGTATTAATATTTATAAATTCATAAAAATTATTTGCGCTTGAAAACTTTCAATATCTAAAGTCTTATATAATTTAGGTAGTGTATTATCTGGAATTAGAGATGGAAACACCGAATCATCGCACAGTCAATTAGCTTTACAAATTTAAGATAGGTTTTTCTCCAGCAGGGTGTTCTGTATCTTGTCAACATGTATAAAAAGACGATGGTGAGCATAAACTTAGTTAGCTAAGATTAAGAACAGTTATCGAGTTAAAGTCTATAGCTAGAGGATAGCTGGAACCGTGAAAAGGATTTGTATTATACAACTCTTGTCATAAAGTACAATACCAGGATTCCAGCTAAACTTTACTCTGCCAATGAATATTACACTTAAGTTTAATATAGTTAACTAAGTTTATTAAAGTTACAGCATACCGTCTTTGTTCATTGATTTGGAAATTTAATGTTGACTTAGTAACCGACAAAATTTTGCCTTAAATCAATGGAAAAATTTCTCCGTTATGAATGCTTGCTCATATTTATTTAGCTGTTGATTATGCTTGCTCAATGATTTAACTGAGAACTCATTAAAAGTTTCTCTGCAAGTTCTTTCTCTTCTTTCAGGAATTCAAAAATTTTATCTTTATGTCTCCTTAAATCTTCTAGATACTTCTCATCAGCATCCTCTCTCCCTACACTATATCTTGTTATACTTCCTGCTGCATATTCTAAGTACAGCATATAAAGTATCTCTTTTAACACATTCTTTAACGTATAAGTATACGCATTAATCGCTTTATCTAGTAAGTTAGGATCTTTATTTTTATATACCTTCGCTATCGCTTCATCAACGTAATTCTTTAGGTTAGAAGGATCAAGAACACTGTTAATTTTATCTGTAATTTTTCTCAGCTCGTCATATCTCCTTTCATTTGGTTCTTTTTGCATATATTGTATTATTTCATCAAAAACCTCATGTAAGCTTATTGAATTACTTGGTAATAACTTTTTGATATCTTCTAATAACTCATCTAGTTCTAAGTTAGAAATTGGTTCATGGCCAATCTTTTTTAACTTATTCGCATTAAAAGCCATTAGCATGATAAGGTTTGCTTTTTCAACGATACTACCTAGTAAACTCAATTTGTAAGCGTCAACGTCAACTAATATATCACCTAGAACAAATAAATTTATTGTTTCTCTTATCTCCAATATAAAGAGAGGTAGCAAGGCCTTAGTGAACTTCTCTGCAGAAGACGCTAAACAAAATAACATTCTATTTTCTTTTT
This sequence comes from Sulfurisphaera sp., assembly GCF_059755235.1. Classification (NCBI taxonomy): domain Archaea; kingdom Thermoproteati; phylum Thermoproteota; class Thermoprotei; order Sulfolobales; family Sulfolobaceae; genus Sulfurisphaera; species Sulfurisphaera sp. The sequence goes on along the minus strand of NZ_DBPRYF010000010.1, from coordinate 40,903 downwards.
CCTTATCTTTTCTAGTAATGTTACTTTTTATTTGTCCAGCGATCTCTAAGTCAACAATAGCATCTTGAATATACGAGGAAATTGTATTTTCTTCTATTTCCAATATTTTTGAGGGATCATTATATTTACCTATTACTTTTGATAGTTTTGTATTTTTCTTTGATAGTTTTTCTATTACTTCTAATATTTTCATATATTGCTTATATTTGTTACTAAAGTCTTTTAATATTTCTTTTGTATTTTTACTAATTTGCTCTTCAAAAAATCTCTTAATTTCATTACTGACATTTACACTATAATTGCCATTAAGTTCATAACTATGTAGCCTACCTAAAACTAAATGCTCAAAGGACATATAGTTGAGTTTTTTAAAATTAATTTTCACGACCCCTTCCTCTATTAAATTCACTAATACTCTAGTAAGGTCTGGCGAGGAAGGGCCGTAATAATCAGGCATAAAATTTAGGCCTAAATTAATCTTCTTCTCATTCTCTAAAAGAAAGAAAATCCAGTGAATTTGATCGTCATATATTTCGACATTTTTATTTCTAGCAACGTCAAGAAGAGCTATTAAGTAATCTTCGACTTTTGCTATGTTACTAGTACTCATAGATATTCCCCTTCCCTTGTCATTTTAGATTCTATGCAAAGACCTAAAAACTGTTACGCAAATTAATAAAGTAATACCTATTTTTGCTTAATATTAAAGTAATACTATTGTAATGACTTTCTATGTTCTTCCTTTTAATCTTAATTCAGTTCATAAAATAATTAATGGTTTCGCTATAAACGTCTGAAAATAATGTAGCTACAGATTATTATTATAATGGATAACTATTGTAGAGGCTCTTTTCTTTTGAATGATAGCCAAGATAGATAATCTCTAATCTAAAACCTTACAAGATTCTCTTGTTTCAATAACTGTTAATAATTGTAGACTTGCTTTTTGTAAGAATGAGTTTTTCTAGTTGTTTGGCAAAAACCATTTTACATTCTGATTGCCTAGAGAGACCTTAGGATGTAAACTGTATAATCTTTGCCCTGATCTCTCTTTCGCAGACAGTTAGTTAGCCTTCTAACTAATAAAGTCAATCTTTTTCCTTGTTCAATTCCTCATGTCAAAAAGTATAAGCTCGGGGAGTTTACTAACAGCTTTAATATGCATTATAGCGAAAGATATCAAAGTTATTGATTTATCTACTAAGAAGTCTAAAATTTGTCCCTTATGTTCCCTTACGTTGCTAAGATATCGTTCGTCGATGTCATCTCTTCCTACGCCATACCTTGTCACACTTCCCGCAGCATGTTCTAAATATAGTATATAAGCCATTATTTCTAACGCGTTCTTGTATAATTCAGCCGTAAATAAAACATCTTCCGCTTTAATCAGTTGAGTTTTAGAAATTTTCATCATAGTTCTTTCAAGGAAAATTTTAACTTCTAAAGATCTAAAAATTCTATCTATCTCTTTTATAATATTCTCTAGTTCTTCATAAGTCCTCGTTTTTGGATCTAGTGACATATAATTAAGTAATTTGTCATAAATCATCCTTAACTCTGGTGGTAATAATTCCTTTGTAGAAATCATTAACTCTTTTAATTCTTCTGACTTGGAAATAGGTTTATGACTAAGTTTTTTCATTTTTCCTCATCAAGAGGTATTAGGTCAATCCTTTGTAGGATTTTAGCAGCGTTTATTGCTACGTCTTGGTCACTAGCTGCAAATGAAGGGAAAGCTATCATAGTTCCAATAAAAGGAAGTAAGGCCTTTGTGAATTTTTCGAATGAAGAAGCTAAGTGAAATATTTCTAAGTCCTCTGTATCACTCATAACTTTAATTTTATCTTTACCAATTAATTCTGCTATAACAAATTCTAAATCGGAGAGTGCATTCCGAATAAGTTCTACTATATTATATTGATATAAGAAGACTATATTCTCTTTATTCTCTTTTGGCGCGTTATTTACCATTAATATAATTTCTAATTGGTCAAAATTTAAATTTTACGAATAATAATTTTTATAGAAATACTTGCTTTTGCTTATTATTATGGTAATACCTTAATAATTGATTATTCTGTAACTTTTTATTATATTCTTTTTAGCTTAGTTGCAATTAACTTAATTAGTTTTTAACATTTAACTTATTTGTTCTTCTTTACTTTTCATCAAAAAGGAGCAGCTGGGTTTCTATACTATAAATTCTTTTCTAGATAAATTATATATTCATTCTGTTCACAGCAAAAACTCTGGGCCTGCCCACTGTCGTGAGACATTAAGCAGTCTAACTTTTCGTCCTTTATTGCAGAAGGAAACTTACTAACTAAGTCATAATCAACTCTGCTCGTCCTTCCTTTTCTTTGTGAACATCCTAGTTATCTTCGAGTAAATGGGTGTCATTAGTGACTTATGGTTAGGTGAAATAACTTTGTAATTAACGTCCTTTAGCAAGTCCTCATATTTATAACCGAATTCTGATGATGCAATAAAATCAACATGATATCTTTTTCTGCTTAGCAGGACAAATTAGGAGTATTATTTCACTTTTCCTTACTGTCACGGCGATAAACAATATAGCCGTAACGACATTTATTCATTTCCATTTCTAACTGATTTATCTTTGTATTATAGAGATAAACGTAGGAAGAATTCCCTTACATGTTATATGCGATATTCTAATCGGATAAGTAAAACTAGGCTTCTATTTATCGTTAACATATATTATTTCATAACTTCCCCGCGTCTATGGAATTCATCTTTTACGTTTTAACTTTTTAATGTAGTCTTTACATTTTCAATTAAACTACCTGGCCTCTCATTTTGTAAATGTATAATTAATATATAATGTATAATGTAATAACTCGATGAGCTATTACTTTTCCCTGCTTCCACCAAATAGCTTTTTATTATTTTATTCTTGTTTTCAGTTTAATTTTACTTAAAGAACTTTGGGTATATCAGAATTAGCCTTTTCAATGGTTATTATCATCTCAGTGATAGGAACCGATGCCTTGCCTACATCAACACCATTTATAATAAAATCCTCCCTTCCTTCATTATATTCAAAACGGTTATCTGCAAAGTCTAAGCTAACATAAAAGCCAGAATAAAGAGTCTACGATTATAAACCTCTATGCAAAATGCTTGAACAATACATAAATCTATGTGAAGATCGGAAATGTGATACACATAGAAAATACTAGGATGTAGAGTGTGACACTTAGATCAACCGCAGGGAGGGTGTTTTTCCTCTTTAATAATCTCTTCGTAATACTTCTTATTATCAATCAATTTGAGAAACCATTTATAGCATTTCCTAAAGATCTCTTCAGCCTCTATAGCAATAGCTTCAAGTTCATTAGGCTGAAGTTTTTTGCGCTGACCGTGTTGATAGTGCACAATGCCATTTCTCGCATCCCTAAGTCGTCGTAGATTTCTCACATAATTAAAGTATTTGTAACCCGAAAACATAGCATCGAAGGCTATATCTAGATCTAGGATTTTATCCTCGACCTCAAGCTCCTCATATGACTTTTCGAACCATCTTAAGGATAACTCCAGCTGATCTGGTAATTTATCTTTCACACGATTGTAGAGCTCCCAAAGCTGACTCAGAGAATTTACCTCATCTTGTTTGAGGACATAATAAATGGATCTTGGCACGGAAATTTGAATGTTTTTCCAAGTAGCTAAGTTGACAGAAAATATATTCCCTATCTTGGAGTACCTTAATACAGCACCTCGAGATACACTACCTCCTTTAAATAGTCTCATTACTTTTATGAACTCATCTATATCAGAGCCTAAGTCAGGCGAATCTTTTTTCTGAACACCATAATTAACTTCAATACACCATACATTCAGTGGGAGAATAAGAGGCGGACCAACCATTATGCCAAGTTTCTCAAAGCGTCCCAACTTCATTAGTTGCTCTTTCTCCCATTCATTAAGCTTACGTATTCTATATTTATCTATCAATGTCTCTTCTGCGTCTTTAAGCTCGAAATTTTCAAGAATTGCCACCTCTATTACCTCAGTGTTTAGATATGTCATTGTAGATATCGTAATATATTAAATGAGTTTAAGGTATATAAATATAGAAACATTTAAATGATATAAGCTAGATTGCGTTGTTTAAGGAAATAAACCTTTCACCTTTAATAAACATATAAACGTAGTTATATTTACTCATGGCACATTTAGTGAGTGCCATATAAAGTTAGAGTAAAATACATCTCGAGCGATCATTCTTGGTAAAATTTGGATTGTGGTACGTGTCAAAATATTTGTTCTTAAGTGTTAGAGTCTACGGTAATCAAGCTATTCGAAGAGTTAAATGCAGATGCATACAAATGCACAACAGCTATGAGACAAGTTTTCTGTCTCTATACTTTAAAATGCTTTTTAAATTCGTAGAAAACCAAAAAATGATGAAAAACGATAGAGTAATTTAGGACTACGGTATCCCTTATTGAATCCTGATCTTTAACATAATTCCTTCTTCAGTTACTTCTGGGATCTTTGACCTAACAAATAACTCTTTCTCTTTATTACTGAATGCATAGTTTCACTATCTACATCCTTTTGAATTCTTCTGACAAATGCCTTTTCCTCTTCTTTTTGTTTTTCTCTCTGATATATCCTCATTCTTTGCCAGTATTATTGTAAAAAGGCCGTGCAGTCATAGACGTCCCATTAAGCATAGAAAAATGATAAAGGATTATTTTAAATATTTCGCATTAAATAAGCAATCATTGACACTTCAGCATTTGGTAAGTTAGTAGACGTAAAGTCTATTATAATAACATTTATTGTAGCACTCTCTATTATCGTTTTAGTACTATTATTTGCTCCTAACGGCACGAAATGAACTGCCAATGCATCTCCAGACTCAAATATAGTTAGTTCTGGAGGCAACAATGGTAATGTGTGACGGCCTGGGTTAGTTATATTTAATGCGTTTAATGACGGGAAATCCCCTAAATGGTCACCATTCTTAGATATTTGAAGATAACCATCTATGCTTAGAGGTTGAGTAACATAAATGTCTACTACTGCCCATATTTGCTTTGTAAATATCATAATATTTGTCTCATTTTCTTTTATGAATTGACATAATTGAAGTGACATCTTAGTCTGAATTGAGCTTTGTGCAGGATGAGCTGGAGGTATTTCAACAGTTAATTTAATTGGTACTATGTATATGTGTAATTGATTGGGTATATGTGTAATTTGCCGATTAGCCAATGCTCTCATTAATTTATCTATTATTTCTTGAGTTCTTGAAGCCATTATAATACTCATACTCTCTACAAGATATGATATACTCAGAAACGATATAAAAATTAAGTTTTAAATTAACAATAGTTTGCCCTCTCATAATGATCCCCTATTAGCGTTTCAACGCTATAAACCATAGACATTCCCGAAAACTCTAACATTTAATGATTTTAGCAAAAGTGAAGGCTATTGACGTTACCAGTTTTCCTTTACTTAATCCCCTCTAACAGAATGAAGTATAAGTAGAAAAATTGTAAAATGAGGTCGCTAGTCTGAGTCACTTAGTCTTTCTCGCTATAAGCTGGTAATAATCTGAAGCAGATCCTTTTCTCCCTTACCTCCTGGATATACTTCGTCAATAACTTTAATTCCTTTGCTAGCTAACCAATCCTTAATGTTATTTGGGGCTTTCTTAAGGGAAGCAACCATTGCGATATCTGAGCGAAGCATTTGCCTATACGGAATTATCTGGGTATCAATCTCTCCTTGCCACTCTCCAAAGTCTCTGTCTTTACACTCAATAAAGGCTTTGACTTTGATCTCATTAGCTTTCTGGAGGTCGTTGCAGTTATTAATATTACATAAAATTACTATGTCTGGCCTTAAGGCTGCTCTATTGCTACGCTTTGCCTTAGATAAATCCTGGTAAACAGGTGTATTTCTTGCCCTTTCATATATTTTCCTTATCCCGCTAGGTAGTTTGCTTAGGTCAATTTCCGCATTTTCATATATTTTCCTCAAGTACCTCGCATAGGGTAGAGGCATATTAGTAAGCTCTTGCTCCATTTCTCTTAATGATTTAGATGTATTATCTGGTAACTGTATGGAAGAAGGCTTGACACGTATAGCATCTCTAAACATACCGTCACACATGGTATGTACATCTAAGTCGAACTCATACCAAAGAGAGCAAGTACCGCAGCTACAGTTAAAGATTGCTATAGGATATGAAGGGCTTTGCTTAAAGTCTAAAGATTTGAAATTATCAGAGAATGAAGTGAAGCTTTTAAGAGCATTAAGCTTGTCTAATTCCTCAATTATGCGTGAAGCTATCCAAATCTGATGAATTTCCTTAGTTAATCCCTCTAAAGACATCTCTCTAGGTTCTTTGTTTTTGTTAGATTTATTATTAGAAGAGTAAGGTATTAAGTATGATAAAGGATAGTTTGCATTGCTTTCAATTTGACATTGAAGCAATTGGGGTAATGAGATAAATACATCTGATGTATTGCCCTTAAGTAAATTCAATTTATTATTCTTAACCGAGTCGAGAAACATTCGAATTTGTTCAATCATAGGGATGTAATACTGTTTCCAATCACCTTGAACGAATTTCTTCTCATCCGATGTTAAGTGTATAAACTCAAGATTGTTAAGATAAGAAAGAGGTCTATTTATCACCCTTTTAGATTGATATGGTAAGGCTAGGTCTCCAGCAGGATATTCATCAGCAAGACATATTATTCCAGAGTTACTAACTGAGATCTCAATGATATTTTTACCACTTAATTTACTAAGATCTACTTCATACTCAATATGATCTCCTTTATCTTGAACCGAAATAGCATATTTAGATAAATGAATTAATTTATTGTCGTCAATAACGAAGTGATACTCAGTAGATTTTCTGAGACCTCCTTTAAACTCAAAAACTTTAATCATGATGGATTCAGTTATTGGTCAAACAATAGTTATTTAAATATTATTGTGTAATCAGTCAGCTTCATCTAGGTAGTTTTATAATAACTGTTCCTAGGGTACTGGCCAGCAACTACAAAATTGTAAAAGGGATACTGGCCAGTGTCCATTTAAATGTTTTATAAATTAATAATTTACCGTATAAATCCTTATGTAACCAATTTAAGTACTTATTACCATTAACTCTGAATTTTACATCTGACAAAGAGAATAAGATAAGGTTTGTGTTCTGACTGAGTAAGATCTCATAAGTAGTGCAATGATATCATAACTCTTTGAAGAGAACAAACTATAAGAGGTTGTGAGGTTGCCATACAAAAGTTAGAATGAGAAAAGAGGAGACTTTTGAGACCCTAAAACTAAAAGCGATATTAGCATTACGTATGATGTATTCAGTTAACCTAAAGATGATTATCTTTTGAAAGCTCTTATGATTCCAATTTTCTCATCTCTTTTTTCTATCGATATTTCGAAATTATGACTTTTCAGCAAACTAGGTAAGTTCTGAACACCATTGTGATATTCCAAGACTATACTATCAATTACGTCAAAATCAGAAAATGAGTTTAAGACGGAATACTCACACCCTTCACAATCTAATTTGAGTAGCCCTATTCTTTCTTCACTTGCCATTTTTAGTACTTGGTTTAGCGTTATTGCTTCAACTTGCTTAACTATTAACTTATCGATAACATTAGGGGTTCAGCTTTCATAGGCATTCATAGACCTATGAAAGCCTTGGAGTTCATCAGGCTCAGCCACCCTCTTGAGTTCATCGGTGGCATATCATCACCCTTACCCCCTTTCGTGGCAACCCCACCCAGAGCCCTCATTTGAACCTTCCACCGAGGGATCATCTTTTTAATCACCGCACGGAAGAAGGTGCTCGGGCTCTGGGGAAAGCCACACATTTTGAGGTAGATGTTTATTGCTCCGCACAGCTGTCTGTCTAGTTCTAATCCACACTTTAAACACCTAACCACCTGCCCCTCTTGGAGCTTTACCATCCATCCTCCGCATCTAGGACAGGTGGATGAAGTGTACCTAGGATCAACTAATTTCGTTTCAGTTTTGTATTTCATATAGCTGACTATTTGCCTCCAGTTTTGTTTAGCAATCTCTCTGTTGTGGTCTTTCGAGGTGTTGAACATCCCCTCTTTGTTCAAGTCCTCGAAACCGTGCACAGCATTTGGAAATATCCTCGTGAGTGCATTAGTGAGTTTGTGCACGTAGTCCTTAGCTCTGTTTCTCTCCCTCTCTCCGTGCCTAGTCACTCTCTCCTCCACTGCGTTTTTCTTACTAGCTACGCTTTGAGCGACTTGTCTCTTTATTTCATGAACTCTGTGGATGTGGTACAGTTCACTCAAATCAATTTTTATCCACCCATACCTCGGTGAAAAGCCATCAAGGCTGAACAAGTTTGAGTCCCAACCAATATATTCGATGTGATTTTTCTCCTCTTTTGGTCTTCTGAAAGTAATTATTAATTCGTTCCTTGTCAGTATCAGCTCTCCCAGATCCAGCCCTTTAACCCTGTTCTTAAACCAAGCTTTTGCTAAGTCAAACTCTAAATATAGTTTCCTAGGGACTACTGTCACCCTGATTTTTCCATTCTTGTAGGTATAGAGCGTTTCTTTGACTCTAACAAAAAGTTTCTTGACAGTAGGTTTTGTTCTCCTTCTTTCTCCCTTAAGATAATTTCTCTTCCAAGACTTCAAAATAGAATAAGCTACTTTTATTGCAGAATCAACATAGTGGGAAGCATACACCCAGCCCTTTAACAGCTCTTTCCTAAGCGAGTTTTTAAACTCCCTAGTCTTTGGAAGCAGTGGGACGAGTCGTTTAATTTGATAGCACTTTTTCTTTCTCTTCCTTCCGCTTTCAACCTCATAGCATCTCTCCTCCCATTTTTCAACCCATGTGATGTTCTCCCAGATTATATCTACTGCTTTTTGCAACAGAGAGCGGTAGCTGAGCAGAAAATCGATAATGTTGTAGTTATGCTTAACCTTATAGCTAACGATCTTGTATGAGTCTTTTTGCACTCTCGACTACCTCCTTGTACTTACGACTCCTCTTGCCATAGAGCTTGCCAGCGAAGTGAGAGACAATCGTTATTAAGTCCTCTACCAACTCCTCCTTTGGCTCCTTCTCTTCTTCTTGATTTATCACAATAATTTCAGTGCCGTAGTTTTGAAAGAACTGCTGCAAGGTCTTGAACCCAAACCTTGTCAGCCTGTCTGGGTACGTGATAATAACTTTTGACACTTTCTTGTCCATAACCATTTTGAGAAGTTTTTGAAAGTTTTTTCTTTCCTCATTTAGCCCACTGCCAATGTCTTTGAGGATTTCAACATTCCATCCTTGTTCTTTTGCATACTGAGTTATAGCTTCAATCTGCCTCTCTAAGTCATCTCTCTGTGTGTTGGAGGATACTCTAGCATACCCAATCACTTTCTTCTCCTCATGTAGCCCTAGAATCCTCTTAATCTCTGACTCTGGGACTCTGCGTTTGCCACCAACAGTTCTGACACAGTGTATCTTTCCTTCCTCATCCCACCTTTGCAAAGTCCTTAAATTGACACCAAGCATCTCTGATGCTTCTTTCATTGAATAGAGCTTTTCCATCTTTGTCTATCAAAATATATCTTTGTCTATCAAATATTTAACTGTTTCGGAAGGCATATTACTAGGATCTGTTGAGCCAAGATCTGAAGGATAAGAGTATCTGTAGAGGCTAATAACACCTTCTTTAGCTGCAACAGCCTTGTTTAACAAGACAACCCTGTCCTCTAACCTATTCTCCTTCACGTTCATCAAAGCCAACTTGTGGTTCTCTTCATCTGGCTCTAGTGCAATTACCTTTTTCGCCCCTTGTAGAGCAAAATAGATTGCTGATTCCCCTCGATAAGCACCAACATCAATTACAACCTTGTTTTTTACATTTGCTTTGTAAAGCTCTTGGACAAAAACCTCATTAATTACGCTAGTGAAATCTAAGATATCATCGATCCTAGAGTAGAACTTTAACCCTTTTTGCTTATTTTCATATACTACTAGATTATTGGCACTGTCAATTATTTTCCATCCATGATCTTCTATATTCTTCAAAATTTTAGCTAAATAGTATGCTTTATAAATATCCATTTTGACAGATGAATTTTTGATACGTATAGTTACAACCCTACCTTTTGTGAAGTATCCCCTCAAAAATTGAAAATAGCTAATTCCAAGCTCTTTATGCAACAAACTGGCCATTCTTATTTCATCTATCAGCATTATTTCAAGTTAATAGTACTATAACTCATATAAAATTCCTCATTTCTTAGTAGAAAGATCGAGTAAAGAAGACTTAAATCTCTATCAAATAGTTAACTAGACCCTTGCCATTTATTTGTCTTTAAACGCTAAAGAGGCTGAAAAACCAGTTAATTGAAATAGAAGCGAAAGCCTTGGAGTTTCCATTTCAGAATAGGAAGTTTGTTCTCTTCGTAAGAAGTCACTAAAGTTCTTCATTCACCAGAATAGTTTTGAAACTGAAGATGACCACCAGCATTTAAAATTACTTTAACCATGTTACTCCACCCTTTGGCTTTTCTTCGCGTTGAACACGTATATTGCTATACTACTACTAAACAGACCTTTTTAAGAGCTCCTAATGAGTGCAAACTCTGGACACTTACTATCAAAGCTAAATAGATTATACAAGAAAAGTTAGAAAGGCATTATTTCTTCACTAGGAACTAGAAAGGCATAGGGCTGTAAACTTTGTGAAGTGTAAGAGATAACAAGGGTTATACTTTCCCATGTGCCATTGTAAATTTGCACTGTTAACTCTTTTTGATCCTGTAGTTTCTGATACACAGTCGCATTTTGCAACTCTACTACTCCGTTAAATGTTGACAAAGGTCCCGCATTTACAAAAGTGTTATTGAAGATCTTTAGCTTAGTTATTGGCTGGTAATATACTATATAAACAATACTACTGCTATTCTTAAGCAGATAAATTCCTTTACTTACCGTGTTTATAACTATGATAGAACTGTTCTGCTTTATTGATGTAGTGGAGTTTTGTCCCGTTATAAGACTGTTTTGCTGTGTTTTATGAGTTACCAGCACTAAAGCTACTATTGTCACTATAATCAATGAAAGTGCAATTAGGCCTTTCATTAATTTTACCTTGTTTTAGACATTTAAAAAGATTTTCAAGACTTGTACCGCTCAACAAACTAGATGCAATATTCCAAGAAAGGTGTTATGCAGAAGTAGCAAGGATTAAGGAGAGTTGAAAACGCCCTCGCTCTTTTGCATATTGGCTTATCGCTTCGATTTGTCTCTCCAAATCATCTCTCTGGGTGTGAAAGGATACTCTGGCATAACCAATCACTTTCTTCTCCTCATGTAGCCCCAAAATCCTCTTTATCTCTGACTCAGGCACTATGTGTTTACCACCAACAGTCCTAACAAAGTGTATTTTTCCCTCCTCATCCTACTTTTGCAGAGTCCTTATGTAGACACCAAGCATCTTAATGCTTTTTTCATCGAATACAGTTTTTCATCTTTGCCTATCAATTTCTATGATTGCTTACCATATTTAATTGTTTCGGTAGACGTTGAACTTTTCCACATCGCTATAGTTGTTGTAGTTGTTGAATGACCATGAATAGAAACGCTTATTAGAAGGAATGCAATTAGTATAAGTATAGGAGGCGGGGGATTCAGATCTAGTCCGGTTCATCACGATTAAGCTGTCTAGCTCTTCAACATGTCCCCCGCCCCCGTTGTTATTTTGCAGTTATATGGTTTAAAAAACTTTGCTCCTTCTATAATAGCTGAATAATTATATTGAAAATAGAATTTTGTGAGATCTTGAACTATTTGTCACTAAGCAATTTCACTTCCTTTGTATAAAGTTTAAAATTTGTAGATTTAAAATTTAGAATTAGAAGTGTTAGAGGTAAATACAGCTACGAAATTATTAACTTGGTATGTGCGTGACGACAGCATCAGCTTTTTCATTTTCTTTGAAAGCTTATAAAGATTGACTCTAAAGCCTGGACTTCAGGTATAATGATTTTTACCGCGTTCTTATTAACTAGAACAAACAAAATGAGTTATTGATGAGCTACAAACTGAGTTCATATTGGCCCTCGCCTTCTCAAAAAAGAGAAATTAGAGTAATTAATTAGTAGTTTGGAGAAGATGTTTCAGGGAAAGGACTCCTGCACAACCAGTAGTTAGCTTTTACACCCTAGTAAATTGTTTGCCCCCGAGAAAGGACTTTTGACGACCTAATTCTAAGACTCTTGAGGTCCTGCGTGATTTAGTCTACATTGCTGAAAATGTCTCCAAGCTTTCGTTTAGAAAGGCATTTTTATTTACTTAAATGAAACTGCGGAAGAGGCAACAGGTTAGAGAAAAGAGCGATGAGGAAAAAGGAGAATTTAGCTAGAACTCTCTGACAGAAAGAACTTGCGAAATGCTAAGCCTATTTTCTTCTTTTTTCTACTTCTCCACTCATAAAAAGTAAATCAGGGTACCGATTTAACTGTAGCTCATCTTTCACTTAAGGTTAAAATATTAGCAAAATATTACTAAATGAAGAGAGTGCGAATAGCTATGTCTCAGTTGCCTGATTTATCAGAGAGATTTAAGGTTAAGGATTATAGACGTGGCCATGTTAAATTATCCGATGACTCAATAGTTATTATGAGGGTTGCAATAGTTGACGTAAAGCCTCTGCAAGGCCCTTCACTATATGAAGTACAATTTGAGGTTATTCCAGCTGGTGGAATATCAATTCTTCCTTCAGAAAAAGCAATGAGTGAAGTAAAAGACAAACCAGTGATAGAGCCCGGGAAAGTACCTACAGATGGTTGGACTCTAATTGATATTATTGAAAAACAGCCAGCATACGAAGAGGTCGAGTACATATTAGATGAAAAGAAATATATAATTAGGGCAGAAATGGAAGCTTTAATGGTCTCAAAAAATACTAATTACCGCACAGTGAAAGGCGAACCAATATATAACGTTGCAGTAACCACTAAAATAAGCTGGAGAAAAGGGGAGTGACATGAACTTAGCAGTGTCGAAAGTAATTATCTCCTATAAAAAGCTAGGAAAAGAAGAGAAAATAGAAGAGTCTAATAACGAAGTTCCTAGTCCCTTAATCTTTGCTACATTTGAAAATTTTAGTAATATAGAAGAAAATGAAAATAAAGCAGAGAAAAAGATATTCTTTACTTTATTATCATCTTTACTATTACTAACTTCATTAACTTTCTTCTTAGGAGATTCGCCCCTTGCGCTTGATGAGGAGAAAGTTAATTATGATCTAGTATTTGAAAGACTTTATTACGTATTGAAATATGTAAAAAGAGTTGAGAATATAGACATAGACGAAAAAGGAGAGCCTGCATTTTATGTAAGTTATGATGATTGGATAAATTATGTTAAGAACTCTGATTTACAAGCTATTGTTTTTCCAACAAAACGTGACTTTAACTATTTAGACGCGCTAGAAGGCGTAGGAATAAGAGTAAAGTCTGTAACCGAAAATGAAGAAGCGATAACGATTTTGTTAGATGATTGTGAGAAATTAATGAAAGCAGAGTACGTAGTATTTGTATATGGTGTGTTTAATGCTTTATCAGAGAAAAGAGAAATTTTGCCAACATGCAAGGGATATTCCGATGAGGAAATGATAAGGCATTTAGATATTTCCCTTGAATTTTCAGAGAAATATTTAGGGAAATGGTATGAGTGAGCTAGTAGATACAAACATTATCATAATGTACGGGAAAGGACTGTTTGAGGTTTTAGGTAATAGAAATATTGCATTTTCTTCAATAGTTATATTTGAGTACTTAAATCATGTAAGGAAACAGTACGAGGAGTTTTTAAAGAGGAAAAAGGTTGATAGGGCTGAGGAACTTTTAAAAAGCTCAAGACAAATGATTATGGAAATAAAGAAGAGAAAAATTCCATTGCTACACCCAAACATAGATAATTTTTTAGATAGCATAGATTTAGCAGTAAAAAGAAAAGTTGATGTTGGGGATGCAGCATTAGCTAGTATAGCAAAATCTAATAACATCCAAAAAGTCCTTTCAAACGACAATGACTGGAGCAGACTATCAGATTATGTGAATGTCGAGAAAGTAGTTAAGTAAAGAGAAAACTACTCGTGAAATACTAATGTTTTAACGTTTTTACACTGGCGACTAAAGCTCTGTAAAAACCTAAAAATAATTAAAATAAATATAGAGTCATTCAAGATTATTATCCTCCTTGTGTTACATGCTATTGTCTTTAACGCAATTTTCTCATTTAAATAGTTCTGAACGCTTTAACTGTTCCATATTGCGTTTTTCCCCTCTTTCAGTAAGCATGGGTTTCTCCTCTTATCTTTGTTTCAAAACGTCTTTACATATATGTTCATCTGACATACATTTATAAGGAAAAATTAATTGCTCGACTTTTTATGTTATAGGAGATTAACATGGAAGTCTTATCCAATACTATTGCTTTCATTATATGTTAGCTTTCAATTTTGCAGTAGATTAACTAGAGGATTTCTCTTTTTTATATATGATGCTTTATGCTTTTTATTCTAGTAGACTATAAAAGTTTAAATAATCTTTACGAGAAATATAATAGTTGTGGAAAAATGGAAGTAAGAAAATTAGAGGCAGAAGCTTATTTATCTGAGTTAAAAAGAGAATGGCCAGAAATTTTCAGAATTTATGAGAAATTAAATAAAGGCGAAACACTTAATACTCTTGATATGGAATGGATTGAAGAAATTTCTAAAGAGTCTGGCTGGAGCGTGGATGATGTGGTTGACGAGATAAAGAATGCTGACAAAGAGCCTTCTTCGCGTATCGAAATATATCAAAGAATGTTTGAGGAATACTATAATGAAGCTAAAGAATTGGAAAAGAAGGGTGATAGAAGACAAGCAGGAGAAAAAATTTGGGGGGCTATTACAGCTCTAATTAAACTCTTTGCTGCTAAGAAAGGAGTTGGGGTAATTTATTGGAGTGCTGGAGAAATGGACAGGTTTATTTCTAGCAACGTAGAGGAAAAATATAAGAAACTTTTTAGAGAATTACTCTATAAGGGGCAAATACTTCATTTTAACTTTTATGAAGACAACTTGAGTGAAGAAGGTTTTAAAGAAACGTTTGACGAAGTTGTACAGTTGATAGAAGAGGCAAAAAAGATCGTAGTTGGCTGACTTCTTTCGCCCTAAAGGGCGAAGGTTCTCATGGTCTGAGTGGTCTTTCCCACACTTATGAGCAGGCGAGAGGGTCAGAGACCCCTCCCATAAAGGTTAATAACAACTGCATAGTTACGATGTTCCTCAAAGCCACGTTTAAGTGTTCTAATCTTTTCTTCGCATTTAGGACATGTAGTTGAGGAATATGATGGTAAAACGTATAAAACTTTCAAACCGTACTTTTGTGCTTACCATCCGTCTTTGAACACATTACATTGCATTAGGTATAGTTTAAGTCTGTAGTCCCTCCTTAAATTGCTAACGTATTTAACCATCTTTTTAGTCTTTTGTAGCACTATAACGTTAACTTTTAACAAAGTAGCTATTTTGACAATCCCTCTGCTAACTTTCTTAGCAAAATCTATGACGATGCTTCTGTTTTGACTCCCTCATATAAACATATTAAATAAGAAACGAAATATTAATTAGGGATTAACTTGGAAGCTGAAACTTATCTATCTGAACTAAGAGAAGAATTCCCTGAAGTTGTTAAAATTCATGAAAAACTAGTAAGAGGCGAAACTCTTAATACTCTTGAAATGGAATTGATTGTTGAACTATCTAAAGAAACAGGGTGGAGCGTCGATGCTGTAATGGACGAAATCAAAAACCTCGATAAAGAGCCACCAAGCCTTGCTAATAAATACAAGAGGTTGTTTGAAGAATATTACAAAGAAGCAAAAGAACTTAAGGAGAAAAAAGACTATAAACAAGCAGGAGAGAAGCTCTGGGATGCTATTACAGCTTTAATTAAACTCTATGCGAGTAAAAGAGGAATTCGGATTACCGCTTGGACCCATGCAAAACTTTATGATTTTGTAGACAATAACGTAAGCAATAAGCCAGTCAAACTTCCAGATGGTTCAGAAATTTCGCTTAAAGTAGCTTTTTCGTTATTGCTTTCGGATGGTCGTACATTACATGAAAATTTCTATGAAGATAATATGCATGGAGAAGTTTTTGAAATTGTTTTCAACCATGCAGTAGATTTAATAGATAAAATTAAGAAAGCTATTGATGAAAAGTGATTATTTAAACCAACATTCTAAATTAACAAATATTACTTCTTTTCCAATATAAAGTAGATAAATTGCATAAACTTAAACTTAATTAAATGACATAAAATTTTATTCATCTTCGAACTCTTCTTCTAAGTAGTACACATCCCCAGGCTTAGGATATTTTATTCCAGGTATCTGTTTTAATAGTTCTTCGTGCCTCTTCATTGCTTCTTTAAGCTTTTCTAAGTCTATCTTCTTTTTTCTGATTATTATTTCCCCTTTTCTAACCTCGACCTCAACTTCCTCTCCTTCTTCAATCCCTGCCTCTTCACGGATAGCCCTAGGTAAAATGAGGATGTTATCTTCTTTCCCTATTATAAACTCAAATTTTTTTGCCGTTTGTTCTTTTCGTTCCACAAATGTTATAATTCTTTGTTGAATTTAAACTTTCACAGTTAGCTAAGTAAGTCGTTGCGAAACTACAACACAGACGCTTTTTGTATAACAAAAGAGAAACTTTACTTAAGCTGAATTTCTAACACTTTCAACCATCTCCAAAATTTATTAGTGTCTTGGCTAATGTGTATTTATGGAGACTGGTGTTGAGGATTATTTAATTGCTCTCCTTAAGGTCGCAAAGGAGGAGAAGGTTGAAGTTGACGCAACTAAAATTCAAAAGATATTCTTCCTCCTAGAAAGGGAGAAAGGTGTCAATCTAAATCTCGATTTTAGGCCTTGGCTTTTCGGTCCTTATTCTAAGAAGCTTGATAAGGTATTATATGGGTTGATAGACAAAGGAGTTGTCAAAGTTGTTGATAAAGGAGCTATTGACGATCCGTTTACTGGTTTAGTTATTGGTCATAAGCGCACTTATGAACTTAATGGAGATTGTGAAGCTAAAGTTGATAAAGACGTCCTAGATTTCTTTAAGCAATGGGTTGTTAAGGATAGGAAAGAAATTGTCGGATATATTTACTCTAAATACGAGGAGTTCCTTGACTTAGCAAAGATAAGGGAGGAAGTCCTTGGCCACAAGTGAAGATTCAAGTTTTGTTATACTTATACAAGATGGTATTGATGATTTAGAAGTTGCTGAAGATATAGAGAGGAATCTCACGAGTAAGGGAAAAGAAAATAGAAAATATTCCATCTAGCTTCTTCAGCAGAAAAGTTTTCTAAAGCTTTGCTTTCTATCTATGGCTTAACTGTTGTATTTCCTCTCTTCATGTTTAACAAGTTGGAAGATTTGAGAGAAAAGCAAGATTTAATGACTAAAATTAGTGAAGTCTTAACGAAAGTTATCTTAACGCCTTTCGACGAAGAAGAATTAAGAAGACTTGGCCATAAGCCAATTTCTCAGTCAGAGCTAAAAGAGCTAATGTATTACACGGAAAAACTTCTACCAGAGGAATTAAGGAAAGTTTATGCTAAAGTTATCGATTATATAAACCTAGATCTAAGGATGAGGACTTACGACGAGCTTAAGAGCATAATGGATGAAGTCGACAAAGCTTTTAACTCCTTTAAAGTAAAGGATTTATTCAGAGGACTTGTAGCTGATATGTATAAAACAGACCCGATTGCAGTAGTGGATCTAATAGTATCATTCAATACTGTATTTAATGACGTACTGAAGAAAATCCTTTATACGTTATATTTAGAGCATGCTGCAGGAGGCGTGACAAGGTATAGCATGGGAAGAAATGAAGCTGATAATCGTTATCTTAGTAACGTAAGAGACCATCAAAAACAAATATTTGAATTCTTAGAGGGAGAAAGAGTCATATTAGAGGGATTATCAGAATCTTCAGTGTTTAATGATGGGCTAGATAACATACGCAAACTGTTTGAAGAAGTGCACTTTCGTGAAATGATTAGAAATAGATAGAGAAAGTAATTTTTGATCGTATTAATTAGTCCCTTTCTTAGTCCCTTATTACGTGTAATTGACTTTTGTTGACTATTGCTTTTTGAGGTTATATTGTGCAAGTAAATTCAGCTAATGATATGTTAAGTACAATCTGAAAGTTTATGTTAACTCAGTAACATATTTATACGAAATGTCAAAGTGCTGTTCAGACTGAAGTTTATAAAAAAGTAGTAAATAAGTATTGAAAACTCTTTGATTATTTAAGATGTGATAAGATATCTCGTCAGAAACTATGATGTAAACATTAATTTCCTAAAAGTAGAACGGCTTAAATTAGAAAATAAATGGAATTGAATATCATAAGAAGTCTACGCATTACAATATATATAAGTAAGGAATGTGAAATATTAAGTAGGGATTTAATTGGAGTCACAAGCTTACTTATCTGACTTAAAAAGAGAATGGCCAGAGATTTTCAGAATTTACGAGAAGCTGCGCAGAGGCGAAACACTTAATACTCTTGATATGGAATGGATTGAAGAAATTTCTAAAGAAACTGGTTGGAGCGTAGATGCAGTTATGGATGAAATCAAAAACCTTGATAAAGAGCCTTCAAGCAGTTTAGAAACATACCAAAAACTATTTGATGAATACTATAAAGAGGCTAAAGAACTTAAGGAGAAAAAAGACTATAGACAGGCAGGAGAAAAACTATGGGGTGCTGTTACAGCTTTAATTAAGATTTATGCTGCTAAAAAAGGAATCCCCATAAAAGTCTGGAATCACGGGAAACTTTTTAATTTCGTTGTTAAAAACGTAAGCGATAAGCCAGTTAAACTTCCGGATGGCTCTACAATTTCACTTAGTGACGCTTTTTATGATTTGCTTCTGAACGCTGGTGTATTGCATGTAAACTTCTATGAGGACAACTTGTGTGACGAAGCGTTTGAAAAGGCCTTTAATAAGGCTGTAGAACTTATAGATAAGATCAAGAAAGTTATTGATCAAATGTGATTTTACAGCGATATAGAGTATCAAATGACTTGTGTAATCTGGCTTACACTAGTTTCATCATTTCTAAATCCAAGTAGCAAGAGGCATCTTTACTTTTATTATCATGATTTACTTAACGCATAAAGATTCGGAATGAAGAATGTTAAGTAATCTCACTGTTCATACATTCGAATTTTGAGTTAAGCTTAATTTTAATTTTTTTATATTTATTAATTTTTCATGTATTGTTTATAAACCTACATAAGCTAAGAGGCTCATTCTTCTACTATAGCCATGACCAAATATTATTGAACTCACGATAATCCTTATATTAAACATAAAGCTTGTCGAGTTGAAGCTGTACTTAATTAAACTTCTTGAAGAACACTTTCATCTTAGGGTGAGCGAGAAGTAATGGAATAAAAGATATGTACCTATATATGACAATATGGGGAAGAAGTGCCTCGTAATTATGGATGAAACTAAACGGACCAGGAGGAATAGAAGATGGGGTTAGGAACACAGAATTTATAAGAATGAGGAAGAATGACGTTTTAAATTAAACCCTCTAATCTTCTACGTTAAGCATTTTATATGTCTTTTCTATTTATCCTCAATGTCAATGAATATTGTTTTAAGAATTCTTTGGAAAGGAGGAGTTACAAGGGTTGCCCTTGAGGAGGCTAGAAATATTCCAGCAAAGTTAATTGCTTACAGAAAAGGCGAGACTTACTACGATTTGACAGGCGTTAATTACGAAATCCTTTTTGAAGGTGGCTCAAGGAAGATTTTCACTTTCCTTACTTCTCTTTACGCAAAACATAGAGGGAGTGAGGCAACAGTTGACCTTGACAGAATAATAAGAGCAAAGGACTTGATCAAGGGGAAAGCACTCTTTCACGACCAATTTGCTGGTTTGACTGGTTATTTGCGAAAGAGGGACCATGGTGAGGATTATGCAGTTTACATCCATGAGACCTCTCTAGACAACCAAGGCGTAAAGTGGTTTTTGCCTAAACAACTAGAGAAAGCCGTTCTTTCAAAAAGTAAATTGATAATAACTAACAGCTATTGGAACAAAAGGATCTTGCAGGAGCACGGTTTTAGCTCAGAGGTCGTTTACCCAGGCTGTTATCCAAAAGAAAAGATCAACCTAGAGAGAGATAAGCTGGTTCTTACAGTCTCTCTTTGGGACAAAGGAAGGAGACCAGAAGTTTATGGAGAAATTGCTAAGAGAATAAAAGGCAAACTGATGATGGCTGGCTCATGGGTTGATAAAGTAATAATGGAGGAGTTTAAGAGGAACTACCCAGAGGTTATAGTTACTGGCCCTTTACCGGAAAGTGAGCTTCAGACTCTTTACGATAAGGCTTCTGTTCTTATACGTTTTGGTTATCACGAGAAAGGCCCTGGTATGGGAGTATTAGAGGCAATGGCAAGTGGCATGCCAGTTATCGTTAACGAGGGGCTTGGAAGTAAAGAATTAATAAAAGACAACGGTTTTGTTGTTAAGGACGAAATGGAATCAGTTGATAAAATAAATGAGATCCTAGAGGATGAGAGACTCAGACGAGAGTTTAGCTTGAACTCATGGGAAATTGCAAAAAACCTTCATTGGAAAAATCACGCTGAAAAAGTGAAAGAGTTAATGGAAAAACTGTAAGTAACCAATTTCCCTCATCAGAGATCACTTTGTTTACTAAAAAGAGAGTAACTTTGAGTAGTGTTTATCTCAAAGACTATTAAAATTCAAACTTTTACCAATTTATCTCAAGGATATTAAATGTGGTTTCCACTCTCTACTCGGAAAAGAGTTTCTGTTGCTTTAGTACTTTCAACCGTCTCTAAAGTTTATTAAAGCAAGTGAGAATGTGTATTTATGGATTCCGAAGTTGAAAACTATTTAGTTGCCCTCCTCAAGGCCGCTAAGGAGGAAAAGGCTGAAGTGAATGCGACTAAAATTCAGAAGATATTCTTTCTCCTAGAAAGAGAGAAGGGAATAAACTTTAACCTTGATTTTAGGCCCTGGCTTTATGGCCCCTACAGTAAAAAGCTTAATGATGTATTAAACATGTTAATAGAGAAAGGAGTTGTTAAAGTTATTGAAGAAGATATTGTTGATCCTTTCACGAATTTTGTTATTGGTCATAAGTCCACTTATGAGCTTAATGGAGATTACGAAGTCAAAGTAGATAGTGATATCCTCAACTTCTTTAAACAGTGGATTGTAAAAGATAGGAAAGAAATACTAAAATATGTCTACTCTAAGTATACTGAATTCACAGATCTATCAAAAATAAGGGAAGAGGTTCTTGGCCACAAGTAGAAAATCGATTTTCGCAGAATTTGTAGAAGAGGGTATTGATTATTTGGAAGCTGCTGAAGATATAGAGAAGAATCTTACAAGGAAAGGAAAAGAGAATATAAAAATATCTCATTTAGCTTCTTCAGCAGAAAGGTTTTCTAAAGCTTTGCTTTCCATCTATGGCTTAACCGTTGTATTTCCCCTCTTCATATTTAACAAGTTAGAAGACTTAATGGATAAACAAGAACTAGTAATGAAAATTGGTGAGCTACTGAGGAAAATAGTTTTGACATCTTTTGATGAAGAAGAGTTGAAAAGGCTTGGCCATAAACCAATCTCTCAATCAGAGCTAAAAGATTTGATGTACTATACTGAAAAACTTCTACCAAAGGAATTAAGGAAAGTTTATGCTAGGATAATTAATTATATGAAGTTAAACCCAAAAATGAGAACTTTTGAATATTTGAAAAATATTATGGATGAAGTTAACATGACTTTTATTTCTTTTAAACTAGAAAATAATCCTGAAGAATCTACAATTAGAAACCTAAAGAAAGATCCAGTTGAAATAAGAGATCTAGTGGTCACATTTACCATAGTGTTTGATGATGTTCTGGAGAAAATACTTTATATGTTATACTTAGAGCACGCTGCGGGAGGTGTAGCAAGATATAGAGTTGGGAGAGATGAAGCGGATGAACGGTATCTTAGTAATGTAAGGGAATATCAAAAACAGATCTTGGAATTCTTGAAAAGAGAAGGGACTACATTAGAAGGACTAGTGAGTAATCCAGAGTTTAACTATGAACTAAATGAGATACGTATAATGTTTGAAGACTTCCCATGAAATGATTAAATAATAGACAGAAAAATGATATATTCAGTTACACTTTTTGCTCATGACTAAGTCGTTATTTCTCCTACTGATTGAAGACTTCATCCTTTAATAGTTTATCTCACTTTATCTCAAAGGAGAAATCCACTACAGTTGGTTTATGGCACCAGACTCTAGTTCTGACGTCACTATCATCTCTTCCTATTGCCCACTTTAAGTATTTTACCCCAACAAGTCCATTCGTCGGATCCACAGGCAACCAATAGTCATTTACTTTAATCTCAACCCAAGCATGAGCCTCTTTAGTAGAACTGAAGAAAGGAGTTAAACCAATAACATACCTAGCAGGGATTCCTAAAGACCTAAAAATTCCTAGGGCTACGTGACTGAAGTTCACGCAAACACCGGTACCCGTGAGTAAGGAGCCAAAGGCTGACTTAATTTTGACGCTGTTTTTATCATACTTCATCGAACCTCTCACAACGCTTATCACCTTGTTGATAAGCTCTTCCACGGAAGAATACTGAATTTGGAGACTTTGGAATTTCTCAAGGTTTACGTACTTACTTGAAGAAAGGAAATCCTTTTCGTCACCTTTAAGCCTGGAAAAAGCATTATCAACTTCTACTTCATATTCAACGTTAATTGAAAAATCATCTGAAGGAGAGCACTGAAACTCAAGGTATTCATTCTTAAACTTATTTTGGTTTATCTTAGTTTTGCAAAATGACGGATAAGAAAGATCAAAGCTAAGTATTTTCTGACTATCATCTTTGTAAGGAAGGACGTAAACTCTCCCCTTTATGTCAGTAGGGTTAAGAAAGGAAATGTCAATGGAGACTTTGTACTTTTGCATAATTGTTGAACGAAGACTTAGCTGAAAAGTCTTTTTCTTTTGTTCCCCTTCTATCACCGTCTTATTGTCACCTAGACGAGATCGTCTTAAACCGTCCTCCCGAAAGTAAGTCTTCCTCTTTATAAGTACCTTAGTAACCCTCCATCATCAACAACTTTACCGTACAGCTCCCATATACTGTTGGGTATTTCAATCTCTCTTGTAGTCACGCTTTTAACTATCACGAACTTAAACCCCCTTTTGCCTTTAACTAGCTTGATTACCGAGTGTGCCGTATGTAGTCCAAAAACTGACCCTTCCCTTTCCCTGTCCATAAAACTGAAAATGAACTTCCTTCCCTTTCCCATTCTCAACGCTGACAGTATCTTATCATAGTCTTTTCTATGGTGATAAGGGTCAATAACAACTAACTCGTTATCACCCATCGCTTTAATTGTCTCAGGAACGTCTTCTGCCTTAAACGCTCTTCTCACATAGACCTCGGAATGATTATCAAAAACATTTTGAAAACGTCTAACCAGGTAAGGGTCTAGACCACCTCTTTCGGAAACTATAACTACAAAAACGGGAGCAGAAATTGCAATGACCTTATGATAAAATACTCTGAGCAGATCTTCGTCTAACGAATAAAACTCCACTATTTCATCTCTCTTGATAATTTCATCTAGGTAAGGAAATCCCGTGCTTAGCATCTTATCACCTTGGTTAAGTCTTCATAAGCCCTTTCGAGATACTCCTTGTAATAATCAACATCCTTTCCTCTGAAACCAAGAGTCGCTTTATAAAAACCCTTTATCCCTCTAACGTAGGGAACTCCCTTAACCCAGATCACGTAATCGAGAGGCTCTCCGTTTACACTTCTCCTCTTATACTCATCAAGGAGTTCTCTGATTTTCCTTACACTTTTTTTAACTTCTTCGCAGTTCCTTGTTGAAGAGAAAATGTCTAGGGAATCCTCAAGGAATGATTTGACAATGTTAGGCATATTCTCCCTTATTAATCCTTTTGCTATCATTTCACCTTCTCTGTTCCCAATATATCTTGTGGGGTAAGGTGTATTTTCCCTAGTCAAGGTGAAAATTATCCAGTTAAATCTCTTGTAATCAAGCTTTAATCCCGTTTCTTTTTCAACCTCTTCAACAAACCTATCCACGTTGTCCCCTTTAACCACTAGAGAGTCAACAATGCCGTGTAGTATGCTTAACCCCATTCTTTCAGCTATTTCCATTGTTCTTCTTAACGTTTTTCTGGCGAAGTAGGTGACCATTTCATAAGCCTCTATCTTTCCAAAACGCGAATTCCTAAAGCCTAGGTAACCAAAAGATGCAACTAAAATCCATTTAATTGCCTCAGCCCTCTCCTTGTCTATTTTCTTCAACTCGCCTTTCCTTTTTATCAACCACTCCAAAGCCTCCGGGACTATCCCCTTCTCTCTCAGGCAGATCGAATGCAACTCTGTCTTTATATCGTCGCATGAGTCTACAGTTTCAGCTGAAATGTTATACTTGACAATTAGGGAGGGGTACATTGAAGAGAAATCAACTTGATATACGTCATCAAAGCAACCGGTCTGTGGGAAAAGGATTAGACCACCTTTATCAGCGTTCATTATGTCTTCCAGTCTCCTTAACTTCTCCACTCTCGGTACTACTCTAGGTATTAGGACTTTCCTCTTAAATGCGACCCAAGCCTCGTTTGTGGTTAACGCTTTTCCAATAGTTGCGTAAGCAATTTCATGCAGGGGGGTTCTGGAGATGAGAGACCATTCCACTAACCCTTTAATTGAAACTGGTGATCTTTTCTTTTCCATCCTCACCTTAACCTGTGCTTTTACGTGGTCACAGGCTTTACCCAAACACTCTACTACATCAGCTTCTACTTCTGGGTAGCCGTAGAATTTTTTCCTTTCTCCATTTATTTCTACCTCAAAAGTGTTACCGTCTAAAGACTCTCCATACCAATCTAGGGGGACAACTCTAGCCATTGTGATTTTGGGAAAATATGACGCTTCCTCTCCTTCTTCTCCAGAAAGCGTGGTGAAAGGTCTTATCCCTAAACGGTAAAGCGTTTGAGATAAAACTGTGGGTATTTCGTTTACAATGTTCAGCCTTTTTCTCATGTAATGATAAGCGTTAAAAGACTCAACTTCAAAGCGGTAGAGTATAACTTCTTTCCCTTCTAAAGTCCTCCATTTCTCTTCCTCATAGTATTTCACTTCTGGGTGTTGCAGTACAACTTCCGGGTTGTCTGTAATAGCGTAAACTGGGAAAGTAGTCTTTACGAATTTCTCTTTGAAGTTGCTTAATAGCAGTTTCACTCCTCCTTTTGTTGGATATGCGTCAAGTACATATTCCTCCATTTCTCACACTCCTCCGCTAAAGCCCAGATAAGCGTGAAGAAGACTAGGTCATAGGGGTCTACGAACTCGTCGTAAGAAGCGCTCTGTACATACCTAACTTTCTTCTTTACCTCCTCAAGAAGGGATGAAAGGATTGGTGAGTTCAACCTTGAAATGATTCTCTCAACTCTCTCCAGCTCTTCATTAACCGCCCTAGTGTAGGAGGGCTGAGTTCTTCCCATAAGAGTAGATTCGTCTTGTGATAATTAAACTTCGAGAGAGAACAGTGAAAGTGAAAATTTTAACTTTTGAATAAGAATTCTAGGAAGATAATACCTTTATTTTGGTATTATCCGGAAAGATGAATTCGGTTAACTCTCTCCCTCTTCAGTTTCGAGAAGCATTTCATCAAATTGAGTACCAAGAGTATAGCAAAGCTGGGATAAATTTTGCCGATCAAGAGGAGAAGCGAGAGAATTAAGATTAGACAGCTTAGAGTTAAGATTTCTTCTTTAACCTTATTGCTAGTCAAGTATGAAGTGTTTTGCTATACTTTTCTATTTCTTTCCTCCAAGTAAAACATCTAATATTTTGCCCGTCATGTCTTTTAAATCTCCAATATCTTTTTTCAAACCATTAAGCTCAGACCTAATATCCCCTACCTCTTTCCTTAACTCAGAAACATCATTTGCCAAATCGTCAACCTTCTTCTCTACTTTTTCCACTCTTTTCTCTATGTTATCGTCTCTTTGACTCAAAGCTATTTTAGTCTCTTCAATTTTTTTGTCTAAAGTCTCAATCCTTTGGGTTAGGTTTTTCTCAATGCTATCATCTCTCTGAGTCAGGGTAACTTTAAGGTCTTCAATCCTTTGGTTCAAACTCGTTTTAATTTCGTCAGTTTTTTTGTCTAACGAATCAATCCTTTGGTTCAGGCTTGCCTTAGTCTCTTCAACCTTTTTATCTAATAAATCAATCCTTTGAGTCAGGTTTTTCTCTACATCGTTAATTCTTTGGTTCAAACCTTTATTTACTTCTTCAACCCTTTGACCTAGAGAAGTTTTAATTTCATCAACTTTTTTGTCTACTGTGTCAATCCTTTGAGTCAAACCGAATTTAAGGTCTTCAATCCTTTGGTTCGTGTTTTTCTCTACATCACTAATCCTCTGGATCAAGTTCTTCTCCATGCCATCAATTCTTTTCTCCAATAAATCAATCCTTTGATTTACAGTATAGAATTTATCCTCTAATCTTTTCTCTATGTAGTCCTTTAGTTCAGTAAACCTCATATTGGCATACATTACGTTGTAGTAAACAAGTAATATCAAATACTCTTGGTTAGAAAGCTTCTTTCCTTGCAAAGCTTTATCAAGAATTGTCTTAACATAATCAGCAATTAGCTGGGAAATTGTATTAGTTAGAACATCTGATGACATAAGAAATCATCAGTATCAAGATATATAAATATAGCTGACTGTTGACCAAAAGTATAAGATTATCGTGGTCATGAGTTTTTGCTAACAAAAGAAATGTCTAATAAATTTCGTTCATCCAAGATGTTGGAAAGTGAGTTACATCAACATCCATGAAGCTTTTATTTCATTGCTAACATTTTTAACCTATGAAGATAGTTAGCTGGAACGTTAATGGGTTAAAATCAATTACTAAAAAAGGAAAATTAGATGAAGTCCTTAGGTATGACGCAATTTTGCTTCAAGAGACAAGGACTGAAGAAATACCTCAAGACTTACTCTCTAGTGGTTTCACGGTAATTTCTTTCCCCGCTAAAAGGAAAGGTTATAGTGGTGTAATGACAATTCTAAAAACTCAACCTAAGAACGTAATTAAAGGAATAGGAATACCAGAGTTTGATGATGAAGGAAGAGTAATAACTGTAGAGCTTGAGAGTTTTTACTTAATTAACGCGTATTTCCCAAGAGCTGGGGACGGTTTATCTAGACTTGATTTCAAACTTAGCTTTGATAATGAATTTGAAAAATTTATGGACAAACTAAGGAAAGAAAAGCCAGTAATTGCTTGCGGGGACTTCAACGCGGTAACTGATTTGAAAAAAGATTCAACAACTTGGAATGAAAGACTACCCGGATTATCACCTAAAGAAAGAGAATGGATAAACAACATTTTGCAAAAGGGTTATGTAGATACTTTCAGGCTGTTGTACCCAGATAAAATTGAATATACATGGAGGAGTTATAGGCATGAAGGGACTATGATGAGACTTGACTACTGCATTGTTTCTGAAGAGCTTAAAAGCAAAGTGAAGGACTTTCAAATCCTAAAAATTGAGGGCTCAGACCATTACCCAATTCTTCTTGAGATAGAGATTTAAATCTTCTTTAAATTAACATTTTAAGGCAAAAATTTATTATTTTGGGTAACCCTAAATAACTTGGTGATTGAATGATTAAAAGAAACGAACTATACTTGGCTTTGGTTATAAGTTCAGCAATAGCTATAGCAATTTTATCCATGCCAGATATCTTAGAGCCAATAGCTGAGAGTATAATTAATAATTTAGCCCCTGTTTTACCTTTAGCACTGTTCATTATAGGTGTAATTCACGGCCTAAAGCCAGATGAGCACACTTGGCCTATTACAATTTCCTACGCAATGATGCAGAAAAACCTAGTTGATGCTATTAAATCCACTTCAGTCTTTGCTCTAGCGTTAACAACTATATGGTCTGCGCTTAGCGCATTTGTAGGACAAGTAGTGAATTTAGGTCTAGGCTCTAACCCAACTCTTGATCCAACAATTGATATAATAGTTGGACTAACAATGATAGCTGTTGCATTCGTTTACATCTTTAAAAGTGGAAAGAAATCCACCGTTAAAGATGAGGTAGGTGTGACTAGGAAAGAGGCACCAGACTATAAATTAATCTGGATTCACGGCACTGCTGCAGCATTTGGAGGGGACTTCTTTGTGGTACTAATAATTTCATTGAGCGTTATTGCGTTATTCCCATCGTTTCCAACCTTCCTAGCTGGCTTACTGTTTGGCGTGGGCAGCTGGCTATCTCAATTGACTGTAGTGGTTTTGGCATACAAAGGACTAATTAAGTCGATGAAGTCGCCAGAACTTTTAGTAAGTGCAGGAAGACTTTCTTTACTCTTCCTAGGAATCTTTATGATAGGCTTAGGAATATTCTCATTCTTCTTCTCAAGCTAGATTTTTTACTCTTTCAGTCAAGTTTTACTACTTTCATTATCTCCGAAATATCGTATCTGCTTATTGTTATTCTAGTGAAATTAACCTGTCTTTTAAAATACCTTGAACCATCAGCAACTATAGCATTAAACCTTTCTCTTGGCAAAGTCAAAAGTAAAGATACCCTCCTTCAAGCTTTTTATAAAGATACTTTTCAAAAAACTCTGAAGCTTTCATTAGTCTCTTCCTTTTTTAATGAACTCTCGTTATTTTTGCTTACTTCTAATCACTTTCTTCAATAACAATGACTTTAACTTTCTTTTCGCGAAGCTTTTTCAATTTCTCTATAGTCTTGAAAATCCATCTCAGTGTTCATGAAATGATTGGTACTACCCAGCTGATAATACACGCAGTTCCAATTGCAATATTTTAAAGGTACTACGCTAACTCCTAAAGATTTGCCAAACCTTCTTGAAGGAACATGACCAAAAACGTACTTAAACATATAATATGTAATTAATAACCCTCAAAATAATAAACATTTTCAAAAATAAGCACATTATATGGTTAAAATATCTTATTTTTCATGTGAATGTTATACATCGAGCTAACAACAAGTAGAATTATATATGTTAAAAACAAGTGATTGATCTTATTAAATTAATCAGCGTAAGTTTCTGACTTCCTAAAGGGCGAGGCTTTCGGTTGCAATAAAGTTGCTAATGTCTCTATTAGAACATAAATAACGTACGAGAAGCATAATTTCTGTTTGTAAATAGAGAATGATGAAGATAGAAATTAACATGGAGGAGCGTTACTCGTATAAAATACTGATTAGATAATAATGTTAAATGTATGTAATTTTTTCATATATTTAAGATCTCCATTACTTTAATTTGTGATTTCTGTTGGTAAGCATAAGTTTTGACAAGATTTATTAATTGCTATGCAATAAATATAAATCATGACAGAACAACTAAAAGATGATTTTGATTATTGGATGAAACTGTCTGAAAAGAGGGACAAAATATTAGGGGTAGTCACGCTTATTGAAGAACAGTTACAAGGGTTTACTAAAAGTATGACGGAAAAGGATTTTGAGTGCGTTACTTATCACATCTTTCCATTTGATACTAGAGTTATTTCAGTCGTTATGGGAAATCATATAAATAACCCAAGGTCTTTTACAATATCATTAGAAGATATACAGATTCTTGAAAGTGGTAATCTAAGTGTTCCAATAATTCGTGTTTACAGCTGGATGGGGAATTGTGACAGCCCAGATAGAAGCGATTTTAAAATAGTGTTAGAAAAGAAGTTAGAAGGAAGTGACAGAGAGATTAAAGTCCTTAACTACGGTCTTTTAAACGTGTTAGTACAAGTATATGATGAAGTTGCAAAGAATTTTAACCTTCCTTCCCTATAAGAGGTGAAAAAGATGAGTTATACTTTCTTAAAGACCCAATACATGTACAGATATGTAAGAACAACTACGGAGTTTAATTTTGTGATGAAAAATGGGATTATTTACTCTTTTAATCCTTCAGGGACTCACTGGACAACTCTTTTAACGAATGATCCTAAATATGCACAGCAAAGACTTTCACTACCAGAACCCCCTCTTTATAGGATTGGAGGTTTTATGCTGAAAGATATTGACCCTAGCTATATAAAATACAAAGGTACAGTAGCTCCTGCTTATGGGCAAATAGGCGGTGCTGAAGAGATTGTAATAACTACTCCAGTTCAAATTGTTTCAATTTTCGATATGCAGAATAAGAATTTAGTGTATAGCTTCTTAAAGTAAGTTTTTTTATAAGTATACTGCTAATAGATGCACCTACAGCTAAGTTTATCGTCACAATGAAAAATCTTTTATTGCTTTTCTAAAGAATGAGCTTCTTATTGAGGACTTGGTTAATGACTTAGAAAATGAAAATTTGTTAAACAATCACGGTCGTAAAGTATGGCATGTAGGAAAATTTCCAAATATTTAACGTAATGGAATTATATATTTGGAATAAGTTAATACGGTATAAAAGAGGTTATGGCAAGAATTATGTATATTTAGGAAACTGACTTCTCCTTGTCTTGAAAGATGAGGCCTTCAATCATAATTGATCTCATTTACTGATTTTCGAAGACTTCCTCGTTTAAGGAATGAATCCAACAAGCTTTTGAGAGGAAAAACTAGGTAGTCAAAACTAGTTATGAGATCGATAATTAATGTACATGAGAGTGAAACTGAAAACCAAGAACTTAAAGATGTTAAAGGTTTGGCGATGATTTTGAATAATAAATCAATTAGTATTAAATTATAATTAACACTTTACGTGTAGTTCAAACATTACATTTCGTCGAAAATAAAAACATTCATAACATTTCTCTGGTGAGGATCTAGCAAGAACATCAATTGTTTATTAAATATCTAATTTTTCTTTACAACTAATTTATAAAACAAACTAGAAGAGTTTCATTTCTTAATCTTATATAAATTTATATGGTATAGCATAATTAAGTATTTAATATGAATGTTGTTGAAGTTAATCATGTTTGGAAATATTATGGCAAACTTGTTGCCAACGAAGATGTTTCAATGCTCGTAAAAGAGGGTGAGATAGTTGCTTTGTTAGGCCCTAATGGTGCAGGTAAAACGACATTAGTAAAGCAAATTTACGGCGAATTAACTCCCACGAGAGGAGAGATAAGAGTACTCGGGAAAAAACCAACTGATAGACATATGAGGAAGATGCTAGGAGTTATCCCACAAGAATGTGAACCTTACGGGGATTTGACAGTTTGGGATAATATATATTACATGGGTAGGCTCAAGGGCGTCAAAAAAGAGGAGATAAAAGAGAGAGGGGAAGAATTACTAGAGAGACTTGATTTAACCTCAAAAAGGAACACTTTGGCTAGGGACTTGTCCGGCGGTTTAAAGAGAAGGACTTTGATAGCAATGGGGTTCAGCTTTCATAGGCATTTATAGACCTATGAAAGCCTTGGGGTTCATAAGGTTCAGCCACCATCGTGAGTTCATAGGTGGCTTATCATCGCCCTTACCCCCTTTCGCGGTAACCCCTCCCAGAACCTTCATCCACACCTCCAGCCAAGGGTTCATCCCAGAGGTCACCACATGGTGGAGGTGCTCGGGTCTGGGAAAACCGCACATTTTAAGTTACTATCCATACTCCCTCTTGGAGCTTTATTTTACCTCCGCTTCTGGGAGTACTTCATTCGATAAGTAATATAACAGTTCAAGTATTTATATTTAATTGTCCAATATTTGACTACCAATTTCTGTTATTGCCTATCAAATTATTAACTGTTTCGGAAGGCAATTTAAACATTCGCTTAATGTCAGTTGAAAAAGTTGAGATGTTGACTTTTGATAAGGATAAAAATCCACAAAGGATCACAGTGAACATTCAAATACCAAAAGGTTATAAGAAGTTAGTCAACGTCTTGTTAGAAAAGAGTAAGAGAAAGGAAATTGGATATCCCGCTAGGGTTGCAATAAAAGAGTACAATGCATACTCTGATAGACTTCACTTATACTGTGAGCTCCAAATTATGGCTCCTTACGCTCTGTATATGGAAGTCATGAAAAGGTATGATAAGCCATTGGGCAAACTCATTGGTGGTGTTGATGTTAATGCTGATAGATTGAATCTAGCCATTGTAGATAGCAAGGGGAATTTGAGAGACAAGAGGACTTTTTGGTTTAATGATACGCTAGCGAGGGGATACAGAAAGGAAGGGGCATGGAGCAAAATAAATGAGGCAATACACAGATTGCTAGACTATGCCTATAATAACGGTGTTTCAACCATTGTTTTAGAGAATCCTAACGTAATTGGTTATTTGCGTTACTATTGGGTTAAGAATGGCGAAAGGAAAGGCAAAAGCTACAATTACAAAGTCTCAATGTTTAGGAACTCTTTGATAGAGAGAATAAGCTATAAAGCACCTTTATACTCGATTAGCGTTGTTTATGTTTCACCTAAAGGGACTACGCATTCAAAAGAGCATGATAAAACAATGAGAGAAAAGGGATTAGACAGACATACAACTTCAGCTTATTTAATAGCGTTGAAACATCTGTAACAGCTCTAAGCTGGTGCTTTTTATTAATCATTCTAAATCATCTTGTTTCAAATTAAATCATCCTAAAAATCGAAACAGTTTCCAGAACCCCTTACTGCTGAAGAAGATCAAGAGCTAGCAAATAAAAGGGCCATTCTAAGCACTAAAAATGCAAATAAGACCTGGTAAATGTGGGTGAATGAAAGTCTACAAAAACAATATATAAGTCTTTCTTATTACGGAATTCGCTATACAGAAGTAACTCTTTTCTTTTCTTCGATTTAATATTCAACTAGGTTTTCCTATGTCGGAAGAAACAAAACGAAAAGTACTGACAGAAATACAAGAAAGAGTGTTGCTTGTTTTAAGTGACGAGTTCTTAACTGTGACCCAAGTGATTGAGCTAACTAAGGCAAATTCTTCGGCGGTGTTGAAGGCAATTAATGAGCTAAAAGAGATGGGGTTAATTGAGGAAGAAAGAGAGAAAGAGTTCCCTAGACGAAGATTCGTAAAGTTGACTGATAGGGGAAAGATTGTTGCTCAGCATTTAAAGGAAATAGATAAAATTCTTAATGAGCAATCTTAAAAATTTCAGTTTACTCCCCAGTAAACCAAAATAAAAAAAGAAAAAATTACTTTTGTAATCTTACAAGATCGTATATTATTGCATAAGCTAAAGCATAATACAATGCAGTTAAGGTTGCTGCGAACTCTCTCTCATCAGTTATTTCTCCCGTTTCATTTTCAATAGCATTTAATTCCATTGCGATAGCAGTCTCTACAGTAATCCCAGGGTTTCTCCTTACGTGACCTATTACATTTGCCACATATACGTCTGTAACTTTAACAAAGGCGCCATCACTAAGCCTTCTATAAATTACAATTTCTTTATCAGGATCAAATTCATATATCTCTATATTTGGATACAATTTCCAGACCTTTCTATTTTTGACGAGAGGGGTTTCTGCAATATAATCATCATCACTCATTAATAATGTCCCGTCTGGTGCATAAAGCTCTCTTGGCATCATATCATTTCTTATTAATTCAACGACATCAGGAACTTCAATTAATTCTGACATTTCCCATCCCTTATACATTCATTTTTCTTCTTCTTAATTTTGTATTCTTTATATATTCTTTCGCTTCAGATAATTTAAGATTTAGTCCATGAGCTTTCAGAAATGCATCGATTTTATCTATTGTTTTGTCCATCGTCATCTTAATTCCTTCCTTCATGTTTGAAGCCATACCACTAATAATAGCATGACCAATTCTTTCTTGCTTAGTTATCTTAGTCCAAACATCAGTCCTAGCTGGTGTTATGTTATCACCTATACGAGCCATTCCTTGGATTTGACCCATATTATTTAATCTTAGACTACCAGAGGGTACTTTTTGCATATTTACATTAGGAGGTAAGATTTCCCTGTTTACTTTGTACTTTAATTTATCCAAAAAGGATTGTTTAGGTGCTGGGACAATACCTGGAGTAATCTGAATTTGTTGCTCTCTATTCTTGACTCTTCCTACAATTCCTTGAGGGACTAATGGCTTTCTGAGAACAGTAACTGCAGTAGTCCCTTGAGATGTTGCAGATCTCTGGATTTGCATTTGAGCTGGCCTTAGCTGTGTCTGTGCTATAGTACTACCAATGCCAGCAGAACCACCACTACTACCAGAACCCTGGGCTTTTGGTCTTCTAAAGGGTATCAGATTTGTGCCCCCAGAAATCAAGCCAGTTGCTCCACCGAAGCCGAGCATCATTGGGAAGAATGCTAGTAATACAGGTGACGCTATGTAGAGAATTGGATAAGTGTTCAAGAAGTTAATGAGTAAGTATATCATTCCAGCGGCAATTACTCCTGCGAACCCCAATCCTATTATTATCTCAGCGAGGAGTTTTGCAGCACCGCGTAACGGTGGGAAAAGCCAGAGTGCAGCAAACATCGGTGCAAGCAGAATAGCGGCAGCGATAACGAAGAATCTTATTGCAGCTAAGGCTGCTAGAATGAAAATAGAAAAGAGTAAGTCACTAGCTATATCGGCTAAGGCTGGCACGAAATACCCTGTAGCAAATCCCGCTAGAATGATTGATATTGCTGCATTGTCCATCGTGCCTATTCCTTGTACAACTGATTGCTGTGTCATCAATGTGTTAGACATATAGTTTATGACTTGTGCAAATAGCGAGTAGAGGTCGGGTATCGAGTATATTAATAACACTGCAATTATCAAATCTTTAGCAGTTCTTTTCAGCCCTTCAAAAGCGTCCTCTGTCTCGTATATATAATAAATCAATGCCCCAGTAGCTGTTATCCCAAGTACCCCCAACGCGATGTTTTGTGCTGTCTGATACATGCTCTTGAAGCCTGGTAAAGTATCGGGATTTGGTAAATCAACTAACCAAGTTACTGGCACTCCGCCGATAGAGAAACCAGCAACACTAAATCCACCAAGCTCTTCCGTTGGTGTAGTTGAGTTAAGATTTAGGTTATTGACCCCTAGTACGCTCGGCCCATAATTCACAGCCCAAAGCAATATTGCTGCTGTTACTAAATATCCTAATGCTTCTCTGGAATCACCACGGAGAAACATTATTGCTGATGCAATGACAGCAGTCGCAGCTGCCGCATAGATAATATAAGCAATATCACTCCAGCCAGGTATGTTATAACTTTGATACGAGATTGATGAGGTCAATATTGTCCAACCAAAGGCTAATATAAATGCTGCAATTACTGAACCAATAAGAAGCTTCTTCCCTTCTTCCTTGCCTAACGCAATGTATATTGCACTTAAAATAAGTCCGCCAAAAACAGCTAACCAAGCTCCATATACTCCGTAATCTATTAAAGTACCTAGGTCAATCATTTCCTCTCACCAATACAATATCATATCTTTTTATACTCATGGTATCGGGGAGAATGTCGTTTGCATTTGTATTGGACGAGATGTTATAAATTGTATAGGTGGTTCTGAATAGTTCAGCCATACGTAGTAGTTATATGTCCCATTCGTCAGCAGCTCTGAGATATTTATGTATTTGTTAGGTGTGTATGATGCATCGGTAATAATACCACTGTAGGTATAGCTTGAATTCTTTATAATTATAGGGCTCTGGTTGATGTAATTGAAAGCTTGTACTAAGACGCTTGCATTTACATTTGTAAAGTTATGCCAATAATTAGTAAATAATAGCGGAATTATTTGATCATAGATATCTATCATTGACCCATTTTTAGTCTCTAATGAGAGAACAGGTGAATATGTTACGTTTGTTATTCTCATTTGAGACTGGATAGCGTGTATGATTTCGAAAATCTCATATGCTGTGAAGTTCTGTGATAGTGCTTTGTCCAAACTATAATAGTATGCTATTCCGTTGACGTAGTCATTTGCAAGATTAAATTGATAAACATATTCTTGCGGTATGTGATGGAAGACCCAAGTAGGTTGAGGTGTTATATCAGAATTCATTGAGACGTTTAGATAATAATCAACTGTAACGCTCCCCGGAAAACTCCCAGAGGAAACACTATAGCATGATGGGAGTACCTCTATAGTACCTGCGTTCCATGTTCTATACAACGTTTGATTATTGTATTCGATATGATCTTTAGTGACTACGGATACATTGAAATCATAAGGAGCGCTAGTCCATTCTAACATACCGGGACTCACGGAAATACTTCTCCCAGTCTCAGTCCATGTCTGCTTGTATGTACTATTTTGCAAAGTGATCGTAGTGACGGGAGAAGTCCCGTTATCAACTTGTATTTGTAACGGAACAGCCACTAGATATTCATACCAAGTGAACGTATTTACGGGTGTAATAGCAGTAGGACCTGTCGGGTAGTAAATCGTGTAGTGCGTGTTTCCTGACCAGTAGCTAGTCTCTCCCGCCCCCGCTTGGAGTTCATAGCTAGCAAAAACCTCCTTCTGAACCCCTGGGGGGATTGTGTAACTTCCATATAATGTCACAGGCCCGTAGGTCCCTCCATTCCACGTAAAAGTGACCGTGAAGGCCTGCTGGGCTATTGCTACCCCGTTCGCTAGTAGTTGTGCAATTCCTGACACTTGTATGTCGTACCATTCCGTGACATAATGATATGTTACGCATGTTGTGTTCGTCATGTTATCATGCGTGCAATGAGTTACTGAGTACGACGACGATTGTGCGAGATACTCATTCGTGCTATACGAAAGATGTATCACTGCCTCTACAGTGAAAGAGTTCACGATCTCTGAAGAAGTAGTTGCCATGACGTTGTCGGAAGGAGGGTACGTTACATTGTAAGGCTTTGCGGTGTAAAATGGTAATGATATATTATAGTAATGTACATCTGAGAGGTTTGACACATTTTGAACGACTGCAGGGTAGTGCGTCGTATTTATCTGCTGCATGTAGATAAATCCACCTAGGTCTGCTGTCTCCCAGTAGGGGCCCGGTGCTACCTCTGAAGCATTCATTGTTAGAATTTGCTTTATTATGTCAATGATAGGCTCGCCGGATCCGTTAGAGATAAAGATCGAATTACCAAATTTTGACGTCAATGCTGTTTTATTGATGATAACGGGAAGTTCTGAGAAGTATGGCTGAAGGACTAAGCTTAATTTCGTGACGTTCAGCCCAGGTGGGGGATTTGCTGAAGGACTAGGCGGAGGAGAATGTATTATCCCAAGTTGTACGACTAAAAAACCTGATATTATTATTGCTAGAATGAACCATAACAGAGCATTTATGTATGACACTCTCATTTTTCCTCGTTAAAAAATATCGTAACTTTAAATAGTGCCCCTAGGAGTTTACTCCCCAGTAAACCCGGCTTTCTTCTTTTTCAACCTCACTAACCTTACCATAAGGAAATATAGGATCTCTGAAGCTATTAGGGAACTTCCAATAACACCAGGGAATATAGCCAGTAGTAATATTCTGCTATACAACACAAATGCTAATGCCAGTAGAGTAATGCCAGCACTTAACAACGATATATCTATTTTGAAGAGCCTTAGAATCGTTGATAGCTTCATTAATGGCGCAGGGTTCTTTGCTTTTGGTTTTTCTTTCTTTAGCTCTTGCTTTCTTGCCTCTTTTTTCGCTGTTTGTTTCTTCTTCTCTTCACCTTGGGGCTCTAAATAATATGATATTACTCCTATAATGATGTTCTCTAACGTTAATGATCTCTTCGGATAAGCGATGAGCGCAAGGACGAAGAGTATAATGATTACTCCTACCGCCGTTTTTACCCCTCCTCCCTCGATCAATTTATACGAAACAAGTCCCCCCACCATTAGATACATCATGTTTCTCAGGGTCAGTAATGGGTTTCCTCCTAGCTTCTCGTCCAAGAAAGATAATTCTTCAATGATTAGGCTCTCTCTAATTCTCGCCATTTAATTCACCTAAAATTATCTCTCTAGCTACCTGAGAAATCGAAGCACCTTTCTTTAAGGCTAATTCGTTTAATTTTCTATATGTCTCTTCATCTACATAAGTAATAATTGCTTTTTTCTTCATCACCACTCACCAGTGGTCTTAAATGCTTCAAATTCAGCTCTGGATGGCTGTACATATACTCTAAGGAGATAGTTGCCTGTTCTCAGAATACCATGCCCAGGCTCAGCCTGAAGTAATGCTTGTGCTTCTTCATCCCTTAATGCGAATGTCTGCTTTAGTACTTGCAGGGATTGGGTTCTCTGCCTCAATAAGAACACTGTAGCGCTTTGTTCTAGTATTGTTCGACCTGAATCGTTGTTCACGACATCCGCAGGTCTCTGTGTTGCAAATATAAGCCCTTTGGAATATTTCCTAGCTCTCCTTGCTAAGTTTTCTAGTAAAGACATTGTTATTGGGTAATTAACAAACAGCCATCCCTCGTCTACAAATATAAATCCTCTTTCGCGGTCAGAGAATGCCTCTCTTTGGAAAATCCCAGCTAACAGAGTAGTTATCAGTGCTTTTAGTCTAGTTGCTCCCTGCCCTGATATTTCTCTTAAGCCGAAGACAATGTTTTCTGTCGTTTCTATTTCGTTCTCTTCAGTTTCAAAGATATATGAGTCTGGAGGTGTCTTAGCTGCTTCTAAGTATTTATATATCTGATCATCAACGCTTTTTATTCTCTCTATTAAGTCAAATAAATCGCTAGAGCTTTCGAACACGTCAAATACTGCTGCTCTTAGTCTATTCCTTAATGTAATATCATCAGGTAAGTAGAATTCTGATAGTAACTCTGCGACGTCTTCGGGGTTAAGAACACCAACCTTTGTCATTAGTACTGGATCTAACCCCAGCTTTGTTCCACGTTTAACTGTTATTGCTTTGAAGCCCAAAATGTCTGCCAACTTAACGTATTCGTTTTCAGGATCAATTCCCCATAGCTTAATCTTGTATTTTTCCTTCATTCTCTTCAACAAAATTTTCAATGTCATTGATTTCCCTGAGCCAGTCTCTCCTAATATTACGATGTTATGGTTATTTCTCATGAATGGGTTAAACAACACTGGCGAACCAGAATCGGAAAATCCTACAAATATACCCTCAGAGTCTATAAGATCTTCCGAGATTAGCGGATAGAATTCCCATGATGCTGTTAGCGTGTCTACATACACTGATTTGACAGAGTTCGCAAAAGGTATGAATAAAGCTACTGAAGTTTCTAAATTATAAAGAGCTTTTTGGTAAAAAACTGGAATATCTAAGTCAAATAATCTTGATCTAGCGATAGTTCTAGCCTGAAGGAATTTCTGCTTGAGTTCAGCTTCGTCCTTTCCGTATAGAATTATATATACCCACATTCTCAAAAGTTTGGCTTGACCGCCAATAATTGCTTGTAATTGTTTTACTTTCTCTAATTTCCTCATGATAATACTGTCTGTGCTCCCTAAACTTTCCAATCTCTTTCTCGATCTGTCGACAGCTGAAGCTGCAGAGACTGGATCCAGAGATTCCCATTTTATAACTATGTCTCCTAAACCGAAATACTCGAATAACATACCTTCAGGGGCTAAGTCTGGGAACTTGTAGAAAACTGCTGCTTGCGCTAGAGTGTTGTCCTCGAGAATGACATACCTAGGTAATGCCCTTTTTACTTTCTTTCTTGTCAGTTCACCTTTTGGATAATCTAGGTTTGCCTCTGTTATGAGGTAAAATTTATTGAAAAGCACTTCATACTCTTCGTCTTCGTATTGGTACTTAGTCTTACTTGCTTGTATATAGATTGTGCCTTTATCAACCACGTTAAGGATCTGGAGGAATTTCTGTTCTAATTGATCTCTTTCTTCATCTGATAATATTTCGAAAGGTCCAGGCTCAAGTTGATAGACATTAAGTTGTTTCTGAGGTCTTTCTTTTGGCTTCTGGGTTTTTTGCTCAGTCTTCTTTTGATTTTTACTCTTAAAGATATCTAATAATGCCATCTCAAAAGAAAAATATCATATCTTTAAATACCCCTAGGTTACAGTCTTTTAATTTTTCTCTGTTTACTGGGGAGTAAATTCGATGTTAATCGGGGGAGTTTAAAAAGATATGATATTGTCACAATGAGGAGAAATGTTAAGTCCCACAGTAGCAATAAAAATTCTTCTAATAATCCCCGCTATAATTTTCTTCTTTTTTTCCTTTGTCTATTATATACTATATCTCGCTAAAATACCTAATTTCGATACTCCATCAGTTAAAATAATTTCAGCAACTCTTCTAGCTGGTGGTGTGTTATTACTGTCATTGTATTTAGTGATTTAGAGAAGAGAATGAAATGCTACACGTCTAAATCAATATTTAGCGATGTTAGCAGATTCATAGGGTTTTTAACAGAAAGAGGAGTAAAAGAGATCGTGTTGATCTCAAATAAAGAAGACATACAAAAAACAATGACTGAAATAGAAGATAAAATAGATAAAATTGATGTTATCTTAATAGAAACTGAAAGGGATTTCAAACTATGCTATAAGTTTTAGTATTTATTCCCAGTAGAGCACATGTTAACAATTTGTTAGTAATTGTTAGCATACCGTTAACTTTTGTTAATTGATGTTAACAGTATATATGGGGTTCAGCTTTCATAGGCATTCATAGACCTATGAAAGCCTTGGGGTTCATTAGGCTCAGTCCACCTCTTGGGTTCATCGGTGGCATATCATCGCCCTTACCCCCTTTCGCGGTAACCCCTCCCAGAACCTTCATCCAC
>NZ_DBPRYF010000001.1:0-26156 GCF_059755235.1 Sulfurisphaera sp. | reverse complement strand
GGATTAGTTTTTATAACATTTTTTATGATAGCAATAGTAGCGGGAGTAAGCACACTCTCAATAGCATCAACCACGACAAGCACAGCACAATATGTCTATTTAACAATTAACATCTATGGAAATGGAAATCTAACAGTTAATTATCAAACAATAAACAAGACTACTACTTTCAAAGTCCTTGCTGGTAATCAAGTTATATTAACATCAAATCAACCGTTCTGGCTTGGCAATGGCACGTTAATAACCACCGCATTCTGGGGATGGGTAATGCAAAACACTACACTTAACGTTTACTTCAACGTTTCTGGTGTCACATACCCACCATCAGAATATACAAGAGTTACAATAGTGGACGAGGGCAAGCTCAATTTAACTGTATCAATAGGTAGACTCATATTTAATGGTACTTATTTTCTTACACAATTTTACATTGATAATAGCTCTGCAACATTTTATGTTCCAATAAAGTCAACAGTCTTTATCTTTTATGGTAGTAATTTCTATGTTAATGGAAGTCCTGCATCTGAATGGTCTAGCGATTCGTATGTCTACCAATATATTGTCAATACTTCAACACCAGTATTAGTTGCAACAACAACTAAAAATGCAACTACAACAACAACTAGCACAACTACAAGTACTTTGCCTAGGACAACAGTAATAAGTTTGCCAACACCAAACACTACTGTAACAATAACGCCACACAGCGGAACTGTTATCCCAACATCAACATCATCTAGCAATAGTCAACTAGCTGTTTATGCCATCATAGCTGTGATAGTGATTGTACTAGTAGCATTCTTCGTGATAAGGAGGGTGAGAAAATGAACAGAATTCTAGCTCTTGCATTTTTAGCATTACTCATCATCGCACTAGTGCCAGAGCTAGGGATAGTTGAACAAGGGCATATTATCAATACTACTGCATCAACAAAATATGTCACTATACTATTCGTACTTAATGAGTCAAAAACAATATACCTTGTCTGGGGGCCAGTTGAATCATATTACTATATCAGTATACCTAGTACTGGATATGCAGAAGTTCCAACAAACATATCAATTACTATTGAGTCAGATTATCCTTTTGAGGTAAATGGAAGTCCAGCATCTGATTGGATATTTGGTAATTATGCTTACTTCATAAACTTCACTCATAACACAGTAGTATACATTAACTTTGTACAAAACGCGTCACTAATGAGGAAACTAATAATTGGACAACCAGTTACAAATACCTCTACTTCCACAACTTCATTAACAACTGAAATGCCACAAACGCAAATACCAACAGAAGACGTAACAATTGGAGTTGTCTCATCAATATTAGCTGTCGCAATTGCTATTATAGTATTAGCTCGTTTAGGTAAAAAGAGGGAAAATGAATAAAAAGGGGAAAAAGATATTGTCTTTTTTTATCCATTTGGTGGATGATACATATTTTGTGGTGGGAAACCGGTTGTCCTTACACCTAACAAGTAAGTTCCATATGGTGCTGTTATGTATATTGGCAAGTAATGAATAAACTCGAAGCCAGATGGCTGTCCAGGTGGCCACGACAGCAACATATTCATTAACAAAATCCAGTTGCCAGTATCTGGGTCGTAACCATACAAAAGTACTTGACCAGTGTACATGTTCATTGCAAGCCTATACATAGTTATTGGATCGTTTGTCTGATTTAACAGTGTTACGCTCCACGAAGGATTTGCATATATAGTGGTTTGTGAGTTGCCCCATTGTACAATAGGTCTTGCATATGCATTATATCCAACTTGTGCTATTGTTTCAAGGTTGTTTGGATTTCCTCCCTCAGCAATTTTCCAATATATCGGGTTGTATTGAATTGCTGGAATATCTATGCTATCGTTAGCTTGAGGATATGGGGGGACTAGACCAGTTGAAGTGGTATACGAACCGCCCTGCAAACTTGGTACGTATACAGTTATTTCTGGCCAATTTGCATAATCATAACTGCCATGTCCTCCACCTTTAAGCAATTTATATGGGACATTAGGTGTGTAGTTGAGAGCGTATTGATGTATTAGTAAATATGTGTAATTTATGCCATAGTATGATGGAAAGCCAGTATAGTTAGATGCTGGGAAGTCAATAAATGTTGGCCCTGGGATATTGTTGGGGTCATATGCTTGTATTATTGGGTATATTCCATTGCCAAGATATGGTGTATACTCTAATGGTGCAACAACCCACGAATACCCAAGAGGAACCCACTGACCCCCGATAACATTTGCAGGTTTATATTCTGACCATCCAGTGTCGGTAAGTGCCCATGCACTTCCAGTTACTTCACTAGGTACATAAGCCAAAACATTGGTTATCTCGAAAACGGAAAATGGAATGTATAAGTACCCAATATTCCCATTGCTTATATTATATATTGGTACATAAACTCCAAGTGTTGTGTTGATGTAATCATATGTGAAGTTAATTGCACCTTGCGGATTATTTATATAACTTGGTGTCTCATTTGCCTCAACATAATTATAATATGTCAAACTTGCATTCGCATATATTGCACTATACCATATTGGGTCCATCATCCATGCATATGGATTTGTAGTTATAAGCAAATAGTAATATGGATATGTAAATGGGTTCTTTGTGGCTGAAACTGCCCCTATTCCTAAGATAGTAGGATGCAAAGTCATATAATAGTTCCAGAAGTATGGGTTTGACACATTTCCTGTGTGTTGCACTGGTGCATAGTAAGTTATATTTACCCATCCATTTGTAACATTGCTAGGATAAGTTACAGCAAGAACATCTGTTACCCCATATACTTGATTATATATACCAGCATTTGCATTGACTTTAGTTGCTGTGAAGTTCAACATTTCAACTCCCTGTGTTACATAGAAGTTTGGAATTAGACCAACATTTTGCAACACAGTAGAGTTCCATGGAATTCCATAATAAAGTCCTTCTGGATCAATTTGGGTATAGAGTGGATCAGTTAGCTTAGTTATATTGTACCATGTTCCTCTGTCTGTAACTATGATTGCCCATGACGCATTGCCAACCAAGATGTCTCCTAGCGGTATCACGTTTTGAGATTGAGTTGTTAATTATCTCTCCATTTGGCAATATTATGTGTGTAATGAGGAATGGCCTTGTTGTTGCTAGCTCTATGACTCCATTGTGCCACATTTCATAGACTAGTGGTTCTTGATTTATAGTCTGTAAATACTCGGCACTACTCACTCCAACCTCAGCTTGTTGCTGTATGACGTACATCTACACGTTTAGAGTTGCTACAGTGATTATCAAGAAAATTATTACTCCAAAATTAGGCGATATCGCTCGTCTTGTTCTCTTTCTGAAGAAAAAGTATGCTATTGCGTAGATTATGCTGTATTCGTTCTTGCTGTTTTTCATACTACTCACTGCTCTAACAAAATAAGAGATTTAAAAAGGGGAGATAGGCGGAAAACAACTTTTCTCTTTCTTAAAAAATTTGAAAGACTCAGAAAAGAATGTAGGA
This sequence comes from Sulfurisphaera sp., assembly GCF_059755235.1. Classification (NCBI taxonomy): domain Archaea; kingdom Thermoproteati; phylum Thermoproteota; class Thermoprotei; order Sulfolobales; family Sulfolobaceae; genus Sulfurisphaera; species Sulfurisphaera sp. The sequence continues at coordinate 22,652 of NZ_DBPRYF010000001.1, read as the reverse complement.
AAAAACAAGAATACAAATTATATGATATCTGCTTTTTAGATTTGCAAAATCAACGGAGGTTACAACTGAAAGCCCCGCCCTTTAGGGCGGGGATGAGCTCTGTAGAAAACCTAATTATAACAAAAATAAATATAGAATTATTTAGAATTATTGTTCTCCTTATGTTATATGCTATTATCTTTAACGCAATCTCCTTTTCAGCTAATCCCGGAATCCTTGACCTAACAAATGAACCGCTCTTCCTCTTTATTACTGAATGAGTGGTTTCAGCTATCGATCTCCTTCTGTACTCATTAGGCAAATGCTTTTTCATCTTTTTTGTGTTCCCCTCTTTTTCGTTGTATTGGTACATTCCTCCGGTATTATTGCTCGAAGTCTGTGCTTTTTGCCAATAATGCAGTTCTCCTTTAAGTCATGTCTCTTATCACCAATGATGATTCTGAACTTACTAACTAATCCCTTGTCCATGTCCTCTAACGTCTCCTTTGAATTGTATCTAAGGGAATGTCAAATTAATCAATTATTTGCGATTTATTATCAACAACTGTTGTTGCTTTAACGTACTTCTCCTTTACTTTCAAGGCAAAACCGTTATGCCTCTTATCATATTGAAAGTTATTAGAAGAAAAACAAGGACTGTCAATTATGGCTATATTACTCCACGCCCCCTCAAAATGTTTCACAACCGTATTGGAGACAGATCCACGAACATACAGCAGGCGTGAGAACTTTCAGCCAACTAAGTATTAGTCCGCAAACTCTCAGTTAACTTGTTACTGCTAGAAATTTGGTAATTAAGTTGAAGGGCTGATGGGAAACTCCTTTTTAAATCCGTAAATCTCTTTAAGGACGTCATTATATTTCTCATCTTCAAAATGGTATTTGACAAGTGCTTCCTTTTCACCAGCCCTTTTCACCTTTATTATCTCTTTCAGAAATCCAGCATGTGCTATAAAGTTCCTTCTAGTCACGTCTTTGCTTTTAAGCATTTCCTCAGCGCTCTCTCTTCCACCTGGGTAGATGGAATAATACATCTTCTCTTCCCCAACGCTTAGAGAGTTCATAGCTCTAAACTCGATGTCGTTTAGCTGATCGTTTATGATACTTACCGCGGTCTCAGAAAGGAAATTAGACAAACCTTCATCTGTTTCTTGTAACATTTTTCGTAAATCTTGTAAGGAGTAGTAGCCACCTTGATCCTTTATATCTTTGAGTTTCTCACAGACATGATTAAAGATTAAATCAGCCCAAACCTCATCGCTATTGTCCAAATCTTGGATTGGGTCAGTGACAACAGAGAATGTGTTCTGACCTTCTTTTGTTATTCTAGTGCTACCTATGAACGTCTGACTGTAATCCGGCATCCCATTTTCCCTTTTTCTACATATATAAAATATAGGGAGGATTGAGCCGAACTGAAGGGATAAGACCAATGCCTTCTTTTGCCCTTCCTTTAGCTCTTTTATATTTTCAATGTCAAACTTTGCTCTGTCCTGCGAAAAGACTTTCTCGTACATGTACTCAGCGTTCATCTCAGTTGGTATGAAATCTATAACCTCAAGCTTTACGTTAAGCAACGAGGCAATTCTAGTTGCAACAGTTTGAGCCAGGCTAGCAAAGTAGTTTATCCCATGGGTTATGTCAAGGACTATTTTCTCAACTTTCATTTCCTTTAACTCATTGTAAAGGTTATAAGCCAACAACGACTCAAGGTAAGACAGAGGTAAATAGACTTTCTTTTGCATGTTAGGAGCGCCTTGATTTGATGAAGGTTGAGCTGGAACTTTTTTCTGCTTAACGTTGAGGACTCCGAAGTGATATTCCACTGATTGACCTTTAAACTTCCCTATCCCGGGGAGCACAATGACCGTAACTTTGTCATTGTCAACCCCCGCTTTCTGAACAGAACAGAGGGTGTATTCTTTTACCGTTCCTAACCAATTCTTATACGCCTCAGAGGGGTCTGACAAGCTATTAAAGGGGTCTAGCACTGTGTCACTAGTCTTATCAACGCAATCCTTTATGTCCACATTTCTACTGGGCTTATGTACAAGGATTGAGTCCTGAACTAGAAGGAGGATTTTATCGTAGTCATCGTAAGCTGAGAGGACTGTAAATGAGTCTACATCACTCCCATTTTTCTTTATGTATTTTACCTTTGACCAGCCACTTGGGTCGCCCCAAGTTGAGATGTAAACTTGCATAGTAAATACTCTTACTCGGTATTTAAAAGCTTTAAAAAGTTAGTTTCTATATGAAGATAGCTATAGACTTCGATAAGTTCTTAGCTTAAGGTAAAATAGGAAAGCGGATGAACAAGGCAAGGATGTGATAACGTAGTGAGAGGTTAGCATGACTTTTCCTCAGAGTTAAGGTCTTATAGCAATACAGATAATAGTTTGTCAGAATGAAGGTTTTGCCATAAAGGAAGCAGGTTAGGTTGTTGTTACGTAAGGAGTTTCTTTAATTTTACATGGTACAAAAATCTTCATAAAAGGAGTTTTTCAAAATTTGCCTTTCGCTTCTATGATCAGCTCTTTTGTGCAAGTACCGATTTTCCTAGTTGAGGGAAGCAGTTTTAAGTAAATAAGGGATGATAGGGATACTTAAAGACATCTACTATCATCTAATAAGATGAAAAGGACTATATACGCAAGGATCTCATCAAGACTCTAGCTAGATTCTACGTTTTTACCTAGTCCCAATTCAGTACAATAGTCATAGAAGAATAGCCAATCACTATTTAGCTTAAATTTGAGTTTTCCTGCTACTTTTTTATTTATGAGCCTCAGTTAAAATGATGAGAAATTCGGAACTGGAATTCCCAACCCTTGTTGTCCAGTAAAAGGGAAAACGATTAAAAATAATCCCTTGTTAAACGAAAAGTTGTTTACAAAATGTCTAGCTTTATGTTTCAAGTTGTTTACGTATTAGCTTCCTCAGCACGTAACTGAAGGAAAAAGTTCTATCAGAAATGCGAAAAGCTTCCTTTAAAAAATCAGAAATAAAACACAAAGGCATTTATTATACTTATATTACCATCCACGTCAACCGCCAGAATTATTTTATCAGGGATGTGGGGGATTAACGGACTAACGTCGTTAAATTTTATTATAATTTCATTTAACATGGGCTGAATTGTACTAGGTTTATGTTAACTGAAGTTAAATATGTCCCTTCAATCTTTGCTGACGTTATTAAAGCGTAAGTTTATGAGTACAAAGCGATTAAAGCGCCTCTATCCTTTGTAATTATCCCTTTCCGCTTAGAGATAGGAAGTATATGTAACTGCCATGCAAGCCAACTGTTATTAAAACAAGTTGGTTATTGTAATATTCCAGAGGGAAGAAAAACGGTTCTGAGGTCACACTTACATACGCTACTCTAACAGTACCATTATTTGACGGGTTTATAATTGCGAGATTTACTAGGCATTCAGTCTCTAGGAAATTTGTTATGTTTTGCCAAGGACTACTTACAGTATATATTTGACCATCCACATATACCATTCCTTTTATCGAGCCAGCTTCTTAAATCTCCTCTACTATCTGAGAAGTCTGCGGGTTTATAACTAAAATAGTGTAACTTGGATCAGAGAGGGAGTTGTGGTATTCTACGACGTATAAGTAATTGTTGATGAAAAGCACAAAGCAAGGTTTATTAGATAAAGGGATACGGGAGAAAGTAACTTCATATTTAACTTTTTAGTTCCCTATTGTCTCCCATATTTTTACTCTCTTTCAGTAAGCATTGGATTTTCCTTTCGTCCTTGTTTCAAAAAGTCTTTGACTCTATACGTCCATCTGACAAACATTTAAACAATATGAAATATCAAAAAACTAATTTCGAGACTTTCAATATTGTAGGAGATTGACTCTAATACTGAATTTGAGTATGCTGACACTCAATAGTTTTTTCAATTCTATAGTAGATTAACTCAACTTAAAAGACAAATACGAGATATTCAACAACGTTGACTTTCAATTCTATAGTAGATTAACACTCATTATCTTTTTAAGGAATAATTTGTTGAATTCGTCAATCTTTCAATTCTATAGTAGATTAACGCCGATACTGTGTGAGTGTACTGTTATTATATTATAACTTTCAATTCTATAGTAGATTAACATGAGATAAGATATGATCTGGAAGACTATATTGAAAATCTTTCAATTCTATAGTAGATTAACCGCTGTCGCATGACTAGGCGCACTTGGGCCAACGCCGACTTTCAATTCTATAGTAGATTAACACTATGTACAAAATGAAAATATGGGAAAGAAGTGGCAAAGCTTTCAATTCTATAGTAGATTAACAGCCCAGCATTCTCAAAACGCTACTTCGCAGGTTATTTATACTTTCAATTCTATAGTAGATTAACATATAGGTTCAATAGCTCACAACATTGGAAATCTATTTGCCTTTCAATTCTATAGTAGATTAACAGAACAAGTAAGAGAATATAAAACAATAAGCTATGAAATCTTTCAATTCTATAGTAGATTAACACAACTTAGTACTTAGGAAAATCGCCTTAAGCAAAAAACTTTCAATTCTATAGTAGATTAACAGTTGCGATCTCTTACATCAGAGATGAGAAAATAAACGCTTTCAATTCTATAGTAGATTAACTTTCTCTTTCCTTTTCTCTTTATTAATAACTTTCAATTCTATAGTAGATTAACCTTGGGGCGGGTCGCTATAAAGTATATTGGAAGTACAAACTTTCAATTCTATAGTAGATTAACGCGGAGGCTTGTACAGCGTCGTCAAAAAGTTAAGCGAAATCTTTCAATTCTATAGTAGATTAACAGCGTTAGATATCTATTCGCCATTAGAATTAGCTACATTAGCTTTCAATTCTATAGTAGATTAACTCAGCTATTTCGAAGCGATCAGCGAGTACTACTCCTTCCTTTCAATTCTATAGTAGATTAACTGAGGTAAGAAAAGAATATCCTCTTCCAACAGTAGAAGCTTTCAATTCTATAGTAGATTAACAACTTGAGTACAGTGAGATTTTCGTATACAAAAATGGAGTTCTTTCAATTCTATAGTAGATTAACCGATTTGCTGTACTAGAATAAAGAGACAGCTAAATCTATTCTTTCAATTCTATAGTAGATTAACGAAAATGAACTCTGAATTTAAAAAGAGATTGTTAGAAAAAATCTTTCAATTCTATAGTAGATTAACTTGAAAAAATCTAGTAATGTTGTCCGCATATAATGTTTAATCTTTCAATTCTATAGTAGATTAACTACTATTACGCAATACATTACTTAGGTACTGATGGACTTTCAATTCTATAGTAGATTAACCATGAGTATGCGAAAAATGAATTATATGGCGAAAACCGAACTTTCAATTCTATAGTAGATTAACATTTTTCCGCTCTCATTAGCATATCCCTTTAGCCCTAAACTTTCAATTCTATAGTAGATTAACTGGCTCAATCAATAAAAGGGGGAGCACAACCCTATTTGGAAGGACTTTCAATTCTATAGTAGATTAACCCGCGGTCTGAAAGAGTGGGGGCCGACACTCATAAAAGACTTTCAATTCTATAGTAGATTAACTTTATATACGTCTTTTTCGCTATTTATAGTGGAGGGATCTTTCAATTCTATAGTAGATTAACTTTTGCATGGCTTTTTAGTGAGAAGCGAGAAAGTTAAGCTTTCAATTCTATAGTAGATTAACAAACAAATAAGATGATTTGGTATAGTTATCGTCCCTTGGCTTTCAATTCTATAGTAGATTAACGAAAGACGTTTTCCCCATATACTTTCGCCAATATATACTATCTTTCAATTCTATAGTAGATTAACACAAAAATGAAATAAATCTCTTAGTTTGTCTAAATCCTTGGCTTTCAATTCTATAGTAGATTAACTTTATCTATAAAAAACAACCTATATGGAGCTCAATAAACTTTCAATTCTATAGTAGATTAACGGCTCTTCTAATGGCTTTCTTAATCGCTGGCGTTTTCTCATCTTTCAATTCTATAGTAGATTAACTTGCAATACAACACATTCATCATAAAAATCCTGATAGAACTTTCAATTCTATAGTAGATTAACTTCCAGTCAGAATTACAATGTCTCCACAGATATCATCTTCCTTTCAATTCTATAGTAGATTAACTATATATAATGCAGGGAATTTTAAGGGAATTTTTAACTTTCAATTCTATAGTAGATTAACCGGAAAAAAGTTTTAAAACTTGGTCTTTGTTCTTAGGGTCTCTTTCAATTCTATAGTAGATTAACTCATATTTCGGTGAAAATTATTCTATGCTACAATCTTATTTCTTTCAATTCTATAGTAGATTAACTGAGCTGGGTTATCCAGATGATGAAATAGAGGATAGATTCTTTCAATTCTATAGTAGATTAACGGAATGTGGTTATTGTGTGTTCAATCAAGTATGTCAATATACTTTCAATTCTATAGTAGATTAACCTAGAGGTGGGATATTACTCCCTGAAGGGGGAGTGAGAACTTTCAATTCTATAGTAGATTAACATGTATAAATATGTACTGAATAATCTACCTGCATATTATCTTTCAATTCTATAGTAGATTAACACAGATTATAAGAAACCAAATAAAGAAGTAATGAATTTGCTTTCAATTCTATAGTAGATTAACATACATGATTCTCTTTGTTCATGTTTTTAAGGTTTTTGTCTTTCAATTCTATAGTAGATTAACAAAATCTTTCCTGTTAAAGTAAGAGAAAAACAAGAGAAGACTTTCAATTCTATAGTAGATTAACTCTGAAGAGATTTGCAGAAGTGTTTTCGGTGCTTAGCTTTCAATTCTATAGTAGATTAACTGCTTTACGGAGACATAACGCCTTTGATGTTAGATAATGAGGCTTTCAATTCTATAGTAGATTAACTGAAGACTTTTATACTCGAGTACTAATTAACATATCTTCTCTCTCTATTATAAGCTTTTCTCTTATCATTTCTTACAATTTTTCCACTATAACTTTAAATCATTTCAAAAGCCGGGATTTTAACGTATTCTCTAAAGAGGTAATGATTTTAGGCTAACGTCCTACCCCCTAACGTCTCTACGTCTAAGGAATTTCACTTGCAAAACCGGGACAAAAAATTCAGACTTCCAATTTTTCTTCATAGGACTATACAAAAATCTCTCTCTAAAATAATTGCTCTCTTATATCCATAACTTAAATGATAAATCTCTACAAGCTCGTTATAATCAACGGTTTTATCACATTTACCAACTTCTCATTTGACATCAAATTTAAAATGATAGCCTAATTCAAGAACAATCGTGGTTCTGAAATTTTAGACTCTATAAAGGTTCAAAATTCTGAGTCCTCTACCCATACAAAGGTACTCGTTAACGACTTTTAACATGGGCTGTCAATTAAGAAGTTATGATTATTTTATCTGCATTTTGCTAGATTTAAAGAGGACTTCTCATTTTTGTTATTACTTCAAACTTAACTGCTTATTTCGTTATGCAATTCTTGCCCGCAACTAAGTAAAACCTTATAATTTATTTTTAGGATGCAATGAATATATTTTACCAATTTATATAAGTACAACTTAATTTTTTGTATTTTTTGTCCCGGTTTTGCAAGTGAAATTCCTTAGACGTAGAGACGTTAGGGGGTAGGACGTTAGCCTAAATTCATTACCTCTTTAGAGAATGCGTTAAAATCCCGGCTTTTGAAATGATGTAAACTTAGTTGAAATAAATTGTAAGAAATGGTAGAGAAAAGCTTATAATGGAGAGAAAAGATATTTTACTTAGTACTTGAATATAAAGGTCTTCAGTTAATCTGCTATAGAATTGAAAGTTATTACGATGCAAACGTTTATTACGCCTTCTACTGTTAATCTGCTATAGAATTGAAAGGATAATTCTTTTATGCTCATTTTACATATCCCTCTTTTATGTTAATCTGCTATAGAATTGAAAGATAAATATTGTCCATCTTCTGCATTTACATTGTGAATTGAGTTAATCTGCTATAGAATTGAAAGGGGAAAAAGTGGGGGTTTTTTGCACAAAACACGCAATAAAGGGTTAATCTGCTATAGAATTGAAAGGTTACAAAACTAGGAGCAGATAAAGAAAATGCTACATCAAGTTAATCTGCTATAGAATTGAAAGCTTCATTCATGGGTTTCACCTTGTAGAGCCTCTAATAATGTTAATCTGCTATAGAATTGAAAGGATGTAGGTGATGAAAGTGACTCTGAGTAAAATTCTTGGGTTAATCTGCTATAGAATTGAAAGGGTGTTGTTAATTTCCCCACATTGAATCCAGGCAGTTGCAACGCGTTAATCTGCTATAGAATTGAAAGACGTGGTTAGAATGCTTATTATATTACGCTATCAACATGTTAATCTGCTATAGAATTGAAAGTAACTTCACTTTATTCTTTACTAATATCCATCTAACTTGGTTAATCTACTATAGAATTGAAAGTTTAGTAGCAGAAAAACAAATAGATCAACTTAGAAAATATATTAATCTACTATAGAATTGAAAGTTTAACCCTTCTGTGTTTCCGAATATTATCTTTTTATTCAGTTAATCTACTATAGAATTGAAAGGCGATACTTATGCCAATGTTTCTGTATTACCAGGAAACTATACTGAGTTAATCTACTATAGAATTGAAAGTTATGTTAAACCTCTCTTGGTAAATTCTTCTCACTTCAGGTTAATCTACTATAGAATTGAAAGTATCAGTCACCAAAGACAGTATATGCACAACCTAACACAATGTTAATCTACTATAGAATTGAAAGCCTATATTTATCGCAACCCATGTTGCATTAGCACTGCTTGTTAATCTACTATAGAATTGAAAGAAAATTCGCAAAAATGCGTTAGTTAAGTTTAAATACCCGAGTTAAGCTAGTACAGAATTGAAAGCTAAACCAAGTCCACGCGACACCCTCTTGTTGGCAAAGATGTTTAGGTGTGAATACGAGAAGGAGGTTTATTAAAAGATCGTACTCTTACGATAAACCAAAAACAACATTGCTTTGTTTAGTGTCCATTTTCAGCAGTATTGCTGGGTTCTATTGTATAAACAATATAATATGCTCAAAGCTTCTTGCAGCAATAGGTCTTGTGTCTGGTATTCCTGTCTTTATAAAGACTCTAGAATATAAACGTAAATCAGATGTTTGGTTTATAATCGCAGTCACGTTTTGTTTTATTATTATAATGGACTTCATTGCTTTAATTAATGGCATAAGAATAAGGTTTTAGAGTACGACTTTCGATCATAAATGAATTTTGAGAAATAAACGAGTTTTTGCTTTGGTTCATGTAGCAAAACCTGTTATCAGAAAAAGTGAGAATGAGAGAAATATGTTAGCTAAATTTGTCCAAGTTTATGGTACTCATTCTCGATCTTTTTCATTATTAAGTAGTTAAACTTCTTGTACGTACTATTATGTTGTTAAAAAGAAGAAGATCACTCCAGACCTTATCCCTCTTGTCTCAATCTTTTCGTAGCTATGCCCAAAGTTTTTGTTAATAACGAAAACATTATCTACTTCTGATTTAGCTCACATATTTATCTTAGCTTTTTTCTTTCTAACTTCTTTTGCTATTTAGTTAGTTACTTCCTATTCAATCGCATAGATGTTATCCTTGTTCTTATCCTTTATAATATAAACAAAGCTGAAAGGTTCAGAAACAACTATTGCCACAAGTGGATTTTCATCTTCGTTGTATGACTCAAAAAGCGTAAAGTAAGAATTGAGGGTACCTAACAGTCTCTCGCTATCAAACTTTAGTTCTTCTTTAACCTCAACGTAATAGACTGATAAATTAAAACTTACCTCTTGTTCTTTTTCCCTGTTAATCTGCTATAGAATTAAAGATTATGTACGCCAACAATACGTTTTAGTGCTAATCTCCCAAAAATTTTTGGGGACGTTAATATAAACAAGATAAGAACGTCCAATATAAAACTTCTGGTGAATTTATGTTTTTTAAATAAAATAGAAAATTAATAGAATTAGAACTTAGACTAGAGAGAAAATGATGTAATCCCCTTTATAATTTTCATCTTAAAGTATCTGATCTTTCTTTTGTACCAAACATGATATAATTCTTTTCTTAAAAACAATGTACTAATACACTAAACGAAAATGATAATGACTCTGCAAGGCAACAACAAATTAGTTCCCTCTTTATTCAGATCGGGTGGAAGAGCACCTAAGACAAGAGAAGTACAAAACGTGTTAATGCTCTATTCATATTCAAATCCTTCGTCTATACCGTTACAGAAAACGAGGAGACTTCTTATAATTAGCGACATAGAGAAGCCCACCTGGAGTTGAGAGTGAAAAGTAGGCGTTGGGAAATGAAGAGTTGAATGTACATAAGTATTGGCCTTACTCCGTCACAACAGTTACTGATGAGAATTCTCTTCCCTAGGTCTAAAACTCACCTCAATCTCTCCAAACCCAATACCTCTACTCCTCCCAATACCCAGATACGACGCCACAATCAAGTATTTCAACATACTTCTCTTCAGTTTCTCATAGGGAATGTCAAACTTTATCCACCCTACAACACCCCTAGTATATCTGGGTCTCCCTTTGCTGTCCTCCCCTATTACAGCTGTTACTGGCCTTAAGTTATAACCAACCACTCTAGAAAGGGCGTTAGAAAGCACTCCTAGCTTGAAGGCTCTATTCTCTATCTCCTTTTTCCCAATAACGTTGCAGTATATGTTGTAGGCGTGTGCAGATATAAGCCCAACTGAGGGTAAGGGGGAGAAACCAACGTCGATATTCTTAAACCTCTCTTTTGCAGAGGGAGGCAACAGCAGTTTTGAGGACAGAATAGCTGGGGATTTAAACACGACGTTAATGTTTTTGTCCAAGTTCTTCTCTATCTCTTGGTTTAGCTCGTTGATGTCCACGATTTCTACGTTGTCAACACTGATGTAGAACTCCCCGTAGGGTGTGCTGAATTTCCCGTCCTTGCTTGTCTCTGAGATTAACAACGAAGGGTCTACATTGGAGAAGGAGATAGAGGCTTTAAGTGGCGTGTTAGCGTTAATCTCTCTATCTCTTTCTATTATCCTCTTCCCGTTAAGCCCTAAATTTGAGATAAGTAAAGGCTTATATTTGTCCCTTGAAAAAACTAGGGGCTTAAGTGAGGGAAAGAGCTGACCACTAGATATTAAGTATTTTATTACTTTAGAGGAAGGGGTCGGCAAAATCACGTTATGCAGAGGGATTAAGACTAGAGTGATTCTGAAGACTTGTGTCATTTTACTTACCTTTTAAGCTCTTTGCGTAGCTCTCCGTTAACATAGGCTGAGATCCATCTCAACTCTTTTACTTTGTCGTCGTCCGAATCTAGGTTCATCAGTAAGTCTCTGTTAGCAAAGTACAGCAAGTCCTCTATCCTTTTAGACCCATTAATATACTCATAAATGTAGTTTACAAGTCTTATGTAATAATCCCTCGCTATATGCTCTTTTTTATTTTTGTCTTTATTTTTGTCCTCTTTATCTCCTCTATCACCTACTTCAAGTGCTCTTTTGGCTATTATTTCTAGCTCTTTCGTTAATAACTCTCTCTTGCTTAGTATTTTACCGACATCTATAGTGAAACCCCCGTTTATTACATTTGGTTTATTTCCTCCAGCATCAGTCATTATATATACTCTCAAGAAGCTCACCATTATGTTGCTTTTTACCAAGTCGCTGACTTTTTTGCTTAACCAGAGCGAAAAAGCCGTTTCAGGGCTTATGCCCGGTATGTACGAGTTCTCTAGTCCTTTATCTAACCCATATAGTATCCCCCCTTGAGGTGAAAATACATTAACACCAACAAACTCGTTATTCCCTACCCTAGCACTGCCAATCCTAGTTAAGACCCATCCTGCTGCCGCTAGTATAACATAGTGGGGCTCCACCTCTATCTTCTCTTTTTCAACTTTCCCTGGAACCCTTCCGAACTCATAGTGTTCTGGTTTTATAAAAGAGGGGGCTGAGACCTCGTCGCACTCCTTTACTTTTGAGAAGCCCCTAAATATCTGAGACAGTGCAGTAGTTTGAGGGATATTGTAGCACGACAGCGCCTCTTCCCATGGCTTCCTGTCATTTCCGCTCAGTGGTATATAGAACTTCTTCTGCGACTTTTCTTTATCTTCAGCGATCTCAGATGCCATTCCCAGTACTTTCTCTAGTTCACTATCCTCAATTTCAACATACTTTGTCGTTATCCTTGCCTCTTTTGCTTCTGAAGCTAACTGTAATATGTAGTTATCTCCAAATATATTATAAAGTGGAACTTGCATTTATCTCACCTTCCAACCTTCTTATGAATCCTCTCTTTCTATCACTCGACCTAACTAAATTGCTGTCTAAATTATCCCCTATCATGACGGGGGCTAAAAAAAGATTGTATAACTTAAAATAGTTGTAATTACCTTTCTTATTACCAAAAGCATACAGCATGTCGTAGAATTTTTCAAAAGAATAGTCTTTGGCTTTAATGTCTTTAGATATCAAGCGTCTTCCCTTTAGCTCATCTAAAAGCCAGTTCCCGTATTTTTCAAGGTGTATCATAGAATCTTGAAAGCCATAAGGCTTGTTATTAGGGGAGAAGTCACCTATCCCTCTGATTGCATTTAAGTGGTTGATAGCTGAAAGAGCCAAGAGCTCTTTAACCTTTTTATCTGCGTCATAATCATAATAAAAGAAGAGTGCTGACCCTATTTCGTGGTAAATAAAAGAGGGGTTTGGGGTCTTTGGGTTGCACTCCTCATCAAATTTATCTTGGTAGTATTTTCCTGCCTTCCCTATGTCGTGGAGTAAAACAGCGTCTTTAACCAAATCTTTGACCTCATCCACCGTTAAGCTAATCTCCGCCTTGCTTAACCTATTCACTATAACCTTGTAGTAACTATCACTAATTAGTTTAACCGCTATTTCATAAGAACCTATTGAATGGTCTAAAAGGGATTGATTTGTGTAGGCACAAGGTTTCATAAGACACCACCTATTTCACTATTATAATCATCTATTCTGACACCCAGAATATTATATTTGAGGAATTCGAGCTGAAGACAACCATTGAGTTTAACATAAGCTGGTTTGTGCTCAGTACCAAATACATAAGCTGAGTTACCTTTCTTCTTTATAATACTTATAGCCTCTTCCTCAGTCAATGGAATTGCCTCTTCTGGCTTTTCTGCACCTGGTGGGAAGCCTAGTATTATGCTTGCGTCCCTAGTTAATGAGCAGACTTTCTTGTGTAACTCCATAACTGCCTTTGAGCCCATAAAGACTGAAGTGTCCACAACTCCTAGGTCGTGCAATAATGTGTATCGTATTTGGTTTTTATAATTCCTATTTAACAATATTTTCTCGTTAATCATCTTTACCCCTTTTACCCTTTCGCTCGTTTCCTTAACCTCTTCCTCGTCATACACCTTTCCGCTAAACGGGAAAATGTAGACCTCTCCTTTACCTCCATATCTTGCTACCCTTCCGGCTCTTTGGATGAGGTTATGTGAGGGTGCTTCTTCAGTTATTAACACATCGAATGTGGTGTCAATCCCAGCTTCAATTACTTGGGTTGATATCACCAGTTTTGCCCTTTCATTATCTTCTTTAGATAGTATCCTTTTCACTTTTTCAGTCCTGTCTATTCTGTTAAACTTGCTGTGGATTAGAAGTGGTGATAGACCTTTATCTTTCAGCTTCTTATATGCATCTATAGCCCCTATCCTAGTGTTATAAGTAATCAAAACCCTTTTACCTTCTTTCAATTTTCTTTCTGCTGTCTCTAATGCCTTTTCCTCGCTGTCTAGGAAGTCAACTTTAATCTCTCTGTCAATGTTGTAGTCTGTGGGATTAACAGTCTTCGTTTCCTTTCCAAGGGAGTCCTCCAAGATCTTTTGCAACTCGTCATCAATTGTGGCTGACATAACTATAACCGGCACACCAGCCTCTTTTAACGCCTCTAGTGCAGCCAATCCAGCTGTCAAGCTTTTCCCCTCCTCCCCTAATAGGTGGAACTCGTCGAAAAGTACAATACTCGAGTATATCATTGCTCTTGGGAGCTCAAAATGTGAGCCGTAGTCTTGAAAAACTTGCTTTAGTTCTACTGCAGGAAGCTTAAAGAGGTTCAAAATGAACGTGTCCAGTGTTGTAACATTGACTTTTCTCATGAAATATGGGGAGTCGTGGTAGTCCATGTCTTGGGCCCCAATGTTGTTTGTCTTGACTATTTGTTTCTCCGCATAGCCCTTTAGCTTCAAATATAAGTCTTGGACTATTGCCCTAAAAGGTAAAACGTGGATAACCCTGCTGGCAAAATCCCCACACCCTTGTGCTACTGCGTTAGCCAGTATTGCAGTTAATGTTGTTTTCCCATAACCGGTTGGGGCTCTTAAAATTACGTTGTGCCCGTTTTCGATATGTTCCAAAGTTTCTTCAATCCCCTTCCTAGGGGTAAAGTTGTTGGCCTTTATGAAATCGTAGTAGAGGTCAAGCAAGCACGACATATTCATCACCGACTTCATAAGCTTCTTTAGCCTCAACCGTTACCTCTTTGCTCTTTAAAGGATAGATCCTAAGGGGCACTACATACCTCTCTGGTGTTCCTTCTTCACCCCACAAGTACGCCTTTTCGTCCCAGAATGTAACGTATTCAGTAAACTCCTCGTTTTCAACAATCTTCACCCTGTCTGGGAAATAGTACTTGGTAGTAACTTTTGCAGAGACCTTTTTTGCCTCTCCGATCTCAACGTCCTCAACGCTTACTAGACATTCTTTACAGCCAATTCTAATTATGCCCCAGCTTAGCCTCTCTAACTCCTCTTTGCTCATTGTGTCAGTGAGATAAACAGCTACTAGAGTTCCACCGGGGGAGTAAACCTTGCCAGTTGGGACCACACCGAACTTGTAAGTAGGGTCTAGCCTTCTCTCTGGCCTTTGGAAGTAACTAAGGACGTTCCTTATTATGTCCTCTATGTAAGTACCTTCAGAGGCTAGCCTAGCTGTAGCCTTAACACCCTTAAGCTTATATGCAGGGCTCCCACCAATTTTCCCTACCCTGTCTGTGTCTATCCCTCTAAACTTGTAGTAAGATAAAGCCCCAATAAGAGTGGTAGGAGGAGGTAGGTAAAAAGCGGACTTAGCCTTAGCTGCAGTGGGTTTGACTACAGAAAAACCCCAGTGTAACTTTAAAAAAACTTTTGAGTAAATCATTTTTATCCCTTTACCTTCTTAACTAACTCATCTATCAAGTCTTCGACTGTAGACATATTATTAACGTTAGATGTAACATTTTTATCGTTAGTTGGGACATTCAGTCCCTCGTTGTTTATCACATAAGCCTCGGCAGTCTTTCCATTGAATATGTTCTTTGCTTTCTCCATCCTTCTTATTGTGACCTCCACATAGTTGTTTTCGTGTGCAGGCTCTGGAATGAACGGGAAGTCTGTGCGTGTGACTACTAAGGACATCAGCTTCATTGATGGCAAGAACCTAGATCTCTTCCCTCCAAAATTGCCAGAGAGTACTGAGTATAGCGCCTTTATCGCTGCCTCGACCCTCTTTTGTTTCTCGCTCTCCAGCTTTGCCTCGTCTTTATGTTTCTCACCAACAGTAGACGGTACAGCTATTAAGTCCTCATCTAGCTCGAAAGAGAGGACGTAGAGTGCTGACGAGACTTCTACATTGAATATTGCTTGTCTGTCCTTTTCCGCTCTATTGGAAAACCTTACGTGGAACTGGGCCTCTAGCTGTGCCGGTATTTCTTCCCCTTGCAGTGCAGGGATCATGTAGCCGAACTTTATCCTTGACGTCCTCCTTATTGGTATTCTCCCAGCATACATAAATCCTCCTACATCAGCTACCACGTCCTTCAGCATTACCTCTACCTCAAACCTCCTCGCGTCGTCATAGTCTTTAGGTGGGGTAATGTTCTCCTGCTTTAAGACCTCGTCCGTAGAGAACTTAATGAACTCATACTGGGAGGAAAATGAGCTTACTGGTAATTTCATGCTTTTTGAAATATCTACTAGTGTAGCTTGGTATGCGTGGGCTAGTGCCTCCCCAGATATCACTGGGACGTACCTTATTAGATATTCTCCGCCGGATGCCTTTACCACAACTGGAGCAGTCCTATGCTTAGTAAGGTTACCTATGCTCTCTACACCGTTTAGGGACTCAAGGTTTACTAAGAACCTAACTGAACCGCTTATCACTGCTCCTCACCACCTTGACTTAGCTTCAGTTTGTTTGCGGTGCTCATAGCTAGAGCACCAGCCTTCCTTGCATAATACACATCCTTTTCAATCATGCCCAAAAAATTTTCAATGTCTTGATCTGTAGGGAGATACCCGAATACTTTATATATCACCTTCTTATTTCCTTCTTCCTCTTTCACTATTTCAATCATGTTGCCTTCCCCCTTTTCGGGTTTAGTATTTCTGATCTCATTATTGTCAATCCCTACCTCAACCACCCTTTGGACATCATATAAGACTTTAGTCACAGCCTCCTTAGATAACGCGTTAGCAAACCGGTCTATGAGTGTGGGCGAGTCACTGTACAAAAACGCTGTAGCCAAGAGATTTGAAACCCTCCTAATTATTTTGTCTTCGTCCACTCCCACTCTCTTTTCACCAACAATTATACTATAACAAAAGAAGTTAATAAACTTTTTCTTTCATGTGTAGGGAAAGCTTTTCCGCAAATTAGGAAAAACTAGGACTCGTAAATTTTCACTAGGATTTTACCCTTATTAGTTAAGTTATTGGAGTCATCTATTAACCCTTCTTTTTTCAGCTCATTCAATCTCCTCCAAGTAGTCGTTAAGGGTACTCCAGCTCTCTTACTTATTGAGCTTGTGGAGTTATACCCCTCGTTTATCGCCTTCAATATCTCTATGTGGTCCTTTGTAAGCGGAGTTGATAGGGGTAATACGTCCTTGACCCTGAAGTCATACACGGCCTTAAAGTCTTCAGTCTCTATCTCAACTTCAGCATCTACACCAGTCAAGAGAAAAGCGGAAAAGACAGCGAAGTTCAGCAGTCTCATCCCCCCGCTCAAATTGATGAGGAACTCTTCCCCGGGGTTGGAAATGATAAGCTTACCGACCTTTACTACAATGCCTTGAAAGTCGTGGGGATCCACTTCTATTGACTCGTAGGGCATGCCAACTTGATTAAGGAAGGATGTGAAGTCCTCTAACGCTTTTTTGGCTTTCTCTTCGCTAAATCCGCCTATAGTAACAACTTTTTCAATGCTCTTAGCCCTTTTCACCAAAGCTCTTATCTGAAATTTTATGTCGAACCCCAACGTGAAGATTGCTATCATAATCCTTTATCAAGGAAAAAGAGATTTAAATTTTTCCCTATTTCGGAGAATAGGAAAAGTTGGTTTGAGCTGGAAGCGCTCTGAGGAATGTTCATCAAATTGTTTGCTTCGGTGTGATTTTCTGGGTTTACGACTTATCGTAAAATCCCGATTTCTCATTGGATAAGAGGAGTACAAATTGATTAAACAGAGTGTGATTATACCAAGTCTCCCTCCTATTTCTCTAAGTTCTCAAAAAAGAAATGTCAGCTCTTTATCATGTTGCAGAACTAGGTCTGGAGAAATATAAGTTACGAAGATGCTATTCAAGTAATAACTCAGAATTTATAGTCCTTTTCTCTTCTTCTAAATTCTTCACTTTATGTCGACCTCGAAATTCTTGAAGTGAATAAACATGAAATCATGCTTTTGCCTTAAATGAAGATATGAAACCTTTCTTGAGACCATGAAATATAATGGTTGCTGATAGTACATGGCTTTCTGTGATTCATGTTCATTGTGATAAGAGGCTTAACGATTTGTAGGGGTGCAAAGAAAAATATGCCAAAACAACCCTAGTTATTAGTGATAAATCACAGATAGCTGCTTTATACAGTGTTTATTTTAGAGGTACTCACGATTCAAAGGAGTTCAAGAAGATACTGAAGAGTATGATAAGGAAATAATCAGTAAGATCGATATCATCATTAGTGACAAGGGATTTGATTCGGAAGAAGATCACATTGCTGAAAGAAAGCATAGTTTTTAGTAATAATGCCTGCAAGGAATAGGATATACCGAATATATCTAGGGTGACAGAAAGAGGATGAAAAAGATTTGTCAGAAGAGTACAAAAGGGGGTTCGATGGTTGGGACTATGTATTCAATAATAAAAAGGAAAAGCGGTTCTTTCGTTAGGTCTAGAGTATCGTGGCTGACTGAAAGGGAGGTGCGTTAAAGATAACAACATATAAGAGTAATAATCCTAAATAATTCTGCGTTTAATTTTGTTATTTATAGGTTCTCTACTGGGCTATGAGAGGAGAAAATTTAAGTGTTTCAATCTTCAGTCACTTGACTAGTTATTACTATGAGCTATCTTTTTTCTGCTTTTCCAAGTCCTTTTTATTATTCCGTTACACATTAGAAACATTTTAGTTATCTTTTTCCCCGTTGAATCTGGAATTACCTTTCTATCTCGAGTTTACCCATTGTAGCTTCATCACTAATGTTAGTCCTTCTTACCGTTAGTTTACCATATGAACCTTTTAAACTTTAACTTTTTCTCTAGTTCTTCACAGAAATTTTCTCTTTTACTTAAACAAAGTCGATAAGCGGAAGCTATGTAATCGGCAATCTCAGATCCGGGTGCACTGCTAGCATAGAGAACTTTAAATGCTACTCTCTTTTGTAATTTTTTAACTGCTTCGCCCTCTAAATCACATCCCTTTCCTAATTGTTATTATTATAAGCGAGTTAGAGACTGGAATTGAGTTTATTACGCTTATGACGTAAAAATCTGCATATTCCTCGCAAGTCTTTGGTATTTTGTTGAAGAGTAGCACTCCAAAGTTAATTTTAGATTTTAATATCTCTTCAAGGAAAACTTTTCTACTTTCGTCAGGGTCATCCCTAAAATGGAATTTCCTTCTTCGTCTTATCTTATATGATAATCTCTCCAAAGCCCTATTCTTTATGCTTTCTGGCAATATATTTTTCTCCGTCCACACTACGGATAAAACATAGAAGGAAAAGTTTGCCGAACTGTAAGATTCATCGACGAAAACATAAACTTTTTTCATATATGAGCCTTCTTTCAAATAGTTATAAGGGTTTCTACTTACCAAGAGACTTGACAAATCTCTTGGTCAGATTATTCGTAAATCTCGATTGATAGCCCTCGTGGAATATAAAAATCTTCAAAACTCATTATTCCCCATCACTCCCCTCGGGAACCCTCCCGAGGGGTCCTGGGGGAGGAACACCTCATTCCTTTTTTTATCGGGGAGCCTCCATAGTATATTTAATAAAAAGCTTTATTTAAAGTTTTCTTATTACAAAGCTCTGTAGAAAACCTATAAATAACAAAATTAAATGTTGAGTTATTTAGAATTATTATCCTTGTTATATGCTGTTATCTTTTACACAACCTACTTTTCAGACAGCCACGATACTCTTGCCTTTCTATAGGAGATTAACATATCGTCCTCGTCCTCTCCTTTACTGAGCTATACATTTATCTTTCAATTCAACACGAGATTAACTAAGAAAACAGCAATCTATGCAATTGGTGGATTAGCAGGCTTTCAATTCTATAAGAGATTAACAGTCTAAAAAATCCAGACCAACACTACCTTACAGAACACCTTTCAATTCTATAAGAGATTAACGTTACTATGTAGGTCTAACGTTACAATCAATGCAAGGAATCTTTCAATTCTATAAGAGATTAACTAGTATTCCCGTAAATAGTACCGTAGTTGAAGTAGTATACTTTCAATTCTATAAGAGATTAACACAGTGAAGCAGTCTATGTACCGTCGAGGCATATTCTAAGTTCTTTCAATTCTATAAGAGATTAACTATCCCGCGTTGAGAGCGCATGTAAAATATAAATACCATTTCTTTCAATTCTATAAGAGATTAACTTGGTACAACACCTGGCTTTATTGAACATGTGGATATTAACTTTCAATTCTATAAGAGATTAACACAAAAACCCAAGGTGTTAGTTGTTTCTACGTGGAAACTACTTTCAATTCTATAAGAGATTAACCTAGCCCCGTAGCAGAAACAATTATTGTAGCCTCTGAAGACTTTCAATTCTATAAGAGATTAACAGAGTGAGTGATAACCATGGAAGAGTACATTAATTTCGTTAACTTTCAATTCTATAAGAGATTAACTAGAGGTAGCCCAAAACAAGACGAAAAGGGTTCATCATATCTTTCAATTCTATAAGAGATTAACGTAAGGCGTTACACCGAGAATATCTCCAGAGCTCAGAAAGCTTTCAATTCTATAAGAGATTAAC
This sequence comes from Sulfurisphaera sp., assembly GCF_059755235.1. Taxonomy (NCBI): domain Archaea; kingdom Thermoproteati; phylum Thermoproteota; class Thermoprotei; order Sulfolobales; family Sulfolobaceae; genus Sulfurisphaera; species Sulfurisphaera sp. The sequence continues at coordinate 2,273 of NZ_DBPRYF010000001.1, read as the reverse complement.
ATTTACTGGGGGGTTAAACGTGGGAAAAGCCATCTTGGCTTTCAATTCTATAAGAGATTAACTATGGCAGCGAATAATTATGAAGATGATGGAGAATTTGACTTTCAATTCTATAAGAGATTAACGAGGAACTGCAAGAACACGAGGCAATATACATTCCACCACTTTCAATTCTATAAGAGATTAACGGTTTATTCCTTGGTTCACGTGAAAGCCAGTGTTTAGAACTTTCAATTCTATAAGAGATTAACATGATGAATAGTATAAGTCAAATTCTTTTTTTCATTTTAACCTTTCAATTCTATAAGAGATTAACCGGTCTTGAAACTTTATTTGAAGATATAGGTTCACTTTCTTTCAATTCTATAAGAGATTAACTACTGTGATGACGAGGAAGAGGAAGAACTTTCAATTCTATAAGAGATTAACTTGGTGCTGTCACTGAATTAACTTGTGCTAGTTTGATCTGCTTTCAATTCTATAAGAGATTAACGGTTAATTCCCCATGGGAATAGGGGAAATAAAAGATTTTCTTTCAATTCTATAAGAGATTAACAAGACCTAGATCATTAGAAGAAAAAATTGCTGAAATGATGACTTTCAATTCTATAAGAGATTAACCGTAAATAAGGGCGAAAAAATACAATAGATAGCTTTATATAGCTTTCAATTCTATAAGAGATTAACTTAGTAGAAGAAGTGACAATAGTTGCACCGCCAATAAATACTTTCAATTCTATAAGAGATTAACATAAATCAATTTGCGTATATATCCTATATATAATAATATCTTTCAATTCTATAAGAGATTAACAAAAATGGACGTGAAACCTCAAAACATCGAAAATATAGCTACTTTCAATTCTATAAGAGATTAACTAAGTTGGTTCAGGGTTTGGAACGGATTTTGTATGGCTCTTTCAATTCTATAAGAGATTAACAGAGAAAAGATAAACACGCAATATATCCTATTATAATATATCTTTCAATTCTATAAGAGATTAACAGGAGAAAAAAACGGGAGTAGCTGCTTTTACTAGCAAAGACTTTCAATTCTATAAGAGATTAACATATGGATATTCTGATAGTTATACAGCATTTTTAATTCCTCTCGACTTTCAATTCTATAAGAGATTAACAAGAATAAGAGGGGAAAGTCATGACTTCCGTAGTTCTAATCTTTCAATTCTATAAGAGATTAACAGCTGGACTTGGTATCACAGCGTGGGATATAGAAAACTCACTTTCAATTCTATAAGAGATTAACATACAGAAAGCTCTTAGTGAGTTGCAGGATTACGAAGATACTTTCAATTCTATAAGAGATTAACCTAAAGAAATGGATAGAAAGCCCCATAGAACTATTACTGTACTTTCAATTCTATAAGAGATTAACCCAGAAGTCAAAGAGTTAGTAGTTTTACCACGTTTTATAACTTTCAATTCTATAAGAGATTAACAGTAAGAGCCCCTTTAATTCAATTTCATATACTAACAAAGCTTTCAATTCTATAAGAGATTAACTTATATAAAAGCGGACAGTTTAGCAGAGCCCAGTTAATCTTTCAATTCTATAAGAGATTAACACATGGGTAGCGATCAATATAGGCGGTGTTCTCGCCTTCTTTCAATTCTATAAGAGATTAACCTGCTTGCGCTAGAGTGTTGTCCTCGAGAATGACATACCTCTTTCAATTCTATAAGAGATTAACAAGTACATTCATGGACACTTGAGACTTGCTTTAACAAATTGCCTTTCAATTCTATAAGAGATTAACTTACTCCAGGTATTGTCCCAGCACCTAAACAATCCTTTTCTTTCAATTCTATAAGAGATTAACTAACAAATATGTAGAGAGATTAGAGCTAATTCGTAAAGCTTTCAATTCTATAAGAGATTAACATAACTTTTCTTTAATATGGGACGTAAACGGACAAGATATCTTTCAATTCTATAAGAGATTAACTTATCATAGATCCTATGGCTAATTTCAATAAGTTCTTTGACTTTCAATTCTATAAGAGATTAACATTAACAGCAGACATACTAGTCGTTGGTCAAATTTGTCCCTTTCAATTCTATAAGAGATTAACTTTGTGGTGAGGTGGAGGACGTGGGTGTGTGTGAGGAAGCTTTCAATTCTATAAGAGATTAACTGAAACTTTTTATACCCTTTTACTGTCTTATATTACTTCTTTTCCTATTATAAGCTTTTCTCATATCATTTCTTAGAATTTTTCTAACATTCTTTAGTATCATTTCAAAACCCGGG